>NZ_CP097349.1:3822500-3877500 GCF_023516215.1 Cytobacillus pseudoceanisediminis
CATTTTCAGCAACTAACGCTTCAAATCCCTGACCTTTCAGATTTACTGTATCAATACCTACATGGATAAGTATTTCGCGGCCTGAATCTGAAAGAATGCCGATTGCATGCTTTGTCGGGAACATGTTAACGATCTTCCCGTCTACCGGTGATACAACAGTTCCTTCTGCAGGTACAATCGCAAAACCATCACCCATCATTTTACCTGAGAATACAGCGTCAGGTACTTCTGTGATTGGTTTGATTTCTCCTTTGATCGGTGAAATGAAAAGATCTTCCTTGTGCTCAGTCTGAAGAGCTTCAGGATTTACTTCTTCAATTTGCTGTTCAACTCCGCCTTCCGGAGCTTTTTCAACCGTGCGCGGTCTTTTGCCGCTCATGATATCTTTCATTTGTCCTTTGATTGTTTCAGATCTCGGGCCAAAGATAGCCTGGATGTTGTTTCCTACTTCCAGTACTCCAGATGCACCAAGTTTTTTTAAGCGTTCTTTATCTACATTTTTAATATCGTTTACCGATACACGCAGACGAGTAATACATGCATCAAGATGAGCGATGTTTTCTTGTCCGCCCATAGCATCAAGAACTTCATATGGAAGATCTCCGCCTTTACCTGAAGAAGCTGTTTCTTCATCTTCTACTTCTTCACGGCCCGGAGTCATTAAATTAAATTTGCGGATGGCAAATCGGAAGCCAAAGTAATAGATCACAGCAAATACTAATCCAACAGGAATGACAATCCAGGCATTTGTCTGAGGGTTGATTAAACCGAATAGAATATAGTCAATCAAACCGCCTGAGAAAGTCATGCCGATTTTTACATCTAAGAGATGCATGGTCATGAATGACAGACCTGCAAACACCGCGTGAACCGCAAATAGGATAGGAGCTACGAATAAGAATGAGAACTCCAGCGGCTCTGTAATACCTGTTAAGAAAGAAGTTAACGCCGCAGATGCCATAAGGCCTCCGACTACCACTTTCTTTTCCGGACGTGCTTCATGATAAATTGCTAATGCAGCGGCAGGAAGACCGAACATCATGAACGGGAATTTACCAGTCATGAATGTACCTGCAGTAAGGTTTTGTACATTGTCACTGATTTGTGCCATGAAAATGCGCTGGTCACCGCGAACCGTTTCCCCTGCATTCGTTACATACTGTCCGAATTCATACCAGAATGGAGAGTAGAAAATATGATGAAGACCAAAAGGAATCAATGAGCGTTCAATTAATCCAAAAATAAACGCTGATAGAGTCAAGTTCGCATGAACCATGTTTTGAGAGAAAGCATTCAGCCCTTCCTGGATTGGCGGCCAGATAACAAGCATCAGCAAACCAAGGACTACAGACGTTGCTGCCGTAATAATCGGAACGAAACGCTTTCCGGCAAAGAAACCTAAATAGGATGGAAGTTCGATTTCAAAAAACTTGTTATATAATGCAGCGGCGATAATACCAACAATGATACCGCCGAATACACCTGTCTGCAGAGTTGGGATTCCTAATATGTTTGCATAATTAAGCCCATTTACATCCTCAGCAGTAATTCCTGCAGCCGTCCCCATTGTCACATTCATAATTAGATAGCCGATAATGGCAGCAAGCGCAGCTACACCTTCACCGCCGGCCAAACCAACTGCTACACCAACTGCAAATAGAACAGGCAGGTTGGCAAAAACGATATCTCCTGCTTTTTGCATAACTTGAGCAACGATTTCAACTCCGCTGTTATCCAGGAATGGAGCCAGCTCAAGCAGCGCCGGATTTTGCAGAGCAGCACCGATAGCGAGCAGTATCCCCGCTGCCGGCAGTAATGCTACTGGAAGCATTAAGGCTTTTCCTACTTTTTGCAGGACGCCAAATACTTTTTTAAACATATGTTAACCCCCTATAGTTTTTTACTCATTAAGCGTTTTCATTTAAAGCGGCAAGCATTAAAAAAATAAAAAAGGCATGAGGAAAAAGGATAGAATTCAGGTGTATACAAGGGTATCATACCCTATTTACCTAAATTCAATTACCTTTCTTCACTCATGCCTGATCGAATCAGTAACACGTAAAGACTTGCCTGTTTCGCAAGATAGTATTGTAATTAATTTATTTTCTTTTGAAGCCTCTGCAGATGCATTGTCAGATAAACAGCTTCTGCATTAAAGACTGGTTTTTTTAATGTTTGCTGCATTACTTTAATGAGCTTCCAAGAGAGATTGTAGCACACCGGATATTCTTCTTTCAAGAGGGAAGTTATTTTTTCCGGCTCTTCAACCACCTCGCCTTTGTTAACCCGTTCAATGGTGAATCGGATATGGCGGACAAGCCTCATATAATCGATGCTGTCTTTATCAATCTTAATGTCAAGCTGTTCTTCAATCATATTCACAAGATGGGTTACCAGTTGTGAATGCTGATTGACTTCGGATAAATCGCGGTTCATTACAGCACTATGAACATGGAGGGCAATGAACCCAATCTCCCCTTCAGGCAAATAAATACCGGTTCGCTGTCCTATAAGGTTCACAACTTCGTGGGCAATTTCGTATTCAAATGGGTAGAGAGTCTTAGTTTCGATAAGAAAAGGATTTTTCATTTCCATCCCTTTTTTCAGACGCGTTATTGCAAACATCAAGTGATCAGTTAACGCAACATGGATATGTTCATTAAGCATGGAATTTGCCCTTTGTTTAATCAATTGAATTGAGGAGATAATTGCTTCAAGCAATTCATTATCCACAAAAGGCATCAGTTTAATATAATTCTCCTGCTCTTTTTCATTTTTAAGCACAAAGAGCTTTTCAACCAAATTAGAGTCGATTGGCTGGCCCGGCCTCCGGCTGAAGCCAATCCCCTTACCGATAAGGACAACTTCCCCAAATGACTCGTGGCTGCCAATAAGGACGTTATTATTAAGCACTTTTTTTACCTTATACTCACCCATTCTCTTCTCCCCGCCCATAAACAAATGTACTCTCATGGTATTAAAGCCTGTCCGGGAAGTCAACGGATTGAGAATAAAATAAAACAGACCCGCATTAAAGCGGGCCTAATTCATAATTATTACTTCAGGAAAATGAAATACAAAACAAATATGACGAACAGCCCGTACATGATTGGGTGAATCTCTTTGATTCTTCCTTTTACAATCATGGTGATTGGATAGAAAATAAATCCGATTGCAATTCCTGTTGCGATACTGTAAGTCAATGGCATTGCAATAATCGTAAGGAATGCCGGAACTGCAATTTCAAACTTAGTCCAATCAATGTTGCCTAATGATGCAACCATCAATACACCGACAATGATCAGTGCCGGAGCTGTCACCGCAGAAGTGATGACTTCTAATAACGGGAAGAAAAATAATGATAACAGGAAGAACCCTGCTGTGACAATCGATGCAAATCCCGTTCTCGCACCTGCCGCAACCCCTGATGAAGACTCAATGAAAGAAGTTGTCGTGGATGTTCCGAATATCGCACCAACGACAGTTGCTGTGGAGTCCGCCAGAAGCGCTTTACCTGCGCGGGGCAATTTATTTTCTTTCATTAAGCCCGCCTGGTTGGCAACACCCACTAACGTTCCTGCTGTATCAAAGAAGTCAACGAATAGGAATGTCAGAACAACCACCAGCATGCTTGTTGAGAAGAATGAAGGGTCACTGTATGCCCCGAATGCCGCTCCAAACGTTGGAGCTACACTTGGCACGGAATCAACAACCTTTCCTGGAACGTCAATCAGGCCGGCAATCATCCCAACAATCGTCGTGAGTACCATCCCTATAAAAATTCCGCCATTAACACCTTTTGTCATCAGAATTACTGTGATGATAATCCCGAAAATAGCCAGAAGCACATTCCCATCAGTAAAATCTCCTAATCCTACAAGAACTGCATCATTATTGACAATCAGCCCTGCGCTTTGAGCACCGACAAATGTAATAAACAATCCGATTCCGGCACTGACCGCATACTTTAATTCAGCAGGGATCGAGTTAATAATTTTTTCACGCAAACCAGAAAGGGATAAAAAGATAAAGATAATCCCTGAGATAAGAACCCCGCCTAATGCATGCTGCCAAGGAATTCCCATTGTTAAAACAACAGTATAAGCAAAAAATGCATTTAATCCCATTCCCGGGGCAAGTGCAATCGGATATCTGGCCAGCACCCCCATCAATAGGGATCCAATTGCGGCAGCCACTGCTGTTGCCACAAATACTGCCCCATAGTCCATTCTCATGGAATCCGGCAAATCAGGTATATCCATTAACGATAATGTAATCGGATTAACGACTAAGATATAAGCCATTGCTAAAAAAGTTGTAAGTCCGCCGATAAATTCACGGCGATAGTTAGTACCAAGTTCTTCAAACTGGAAGTACTTCTTCATTTCTCTTCCCCCTATTGGCTGTCTTTATTTTTTAAAATAAAAAAACTCCGGTTTGACTACCGGAGCATTGACAACTAGGCTCGTGCTTGCAATAGGGGAAAACAAAGAAAAATAATAGCAAAAACATCCCTATTTGCACTTACCTCGTAGTCAAGCTATTTACGGCAGCTCGGTAGAAACTTTTGGGCCATATCCCCAATATTATACGACGTAAAACGACATATTTAATTCTTCTTTATCATAGCACCTCAAAAAGTCCTAGTCAATAGAAAAAGCGAACATTTTCATGTCCGCTTTTTCTTAATGTTCGTATTTTATTCCCACTCGATTGTTGCAGGCGGCTTGCTCGTAATATCGTAAACCACTCTGTTGACATGCGAAACTTCATTAACGATTCTAGTTGAAATAATCTCCAGTACATCCCATGGGATACGTGCCCAGTCAGAAGTCATGCCGTCTATTGAAGTAACCGCACGGATTCCGATAGTATAATCATAAGTCCGGGCATCTCCCATTACACCGACACTGCGGATATCAGGCAGAACCGTGAAGTATTGCCAAATGTCGCGATCAAGCCCTGCCTTTTGGATTTCCTCACGCAGTATAGCATCAGACTCGCGCACAATTTCAAGCTTATCTTCTGAGATTTCCCCGAGAACGCGGATACCTAATCCCGGACCAGGGAATGGCTGTCTCCAAACGATTTCATCCGGAATGCCAAGCTCTGTTCCCAGCGCACGCACCTCATCTTTAAACAGAGTGTTAAGCGGCTCGATCAGCTTGAATTGCATATCTTCAGGAAGTCCGCCTACATTATGGTGAGATTTAATGGTTTGCGCAGTAGCTGTTCCGCTTTCAATAATATCTGTGTAGAGAGTCCCCTGTGCAAGGAAATCAATGCCTTGAAGCTTAGCAGCTTCATCATCGAATACATAGATGAATTCGTTGCCGATAATTTTTCGCTTTTGTTCAGGATCGCTAACACCTTTAAGCTTATTCATAAAGCGTTCCTGGGCATCCACTTTAATTACATTCATATTAAATCCATCAGCAAATGTCTTCATGACGCCTTCTGCTTCATCTTTTCTCAGCAGGCCGTGATCCACGAAAATACAAGTTAGCTGGTCACCGATTGCTTTATGAATAAGGACGGCAACAACAGATGAATCAACACCGCCGCTTAATGCGCAAAGAACCTTTTTATCTCCAACTTCCTGGCGTATCTTTTCCATTTCGATTTCAATGAAGTTTTCCATTGACCAATCGCCTGTACAGCCGCAAACGCCGAACACAAAGTTTTTCAGCATATCGTTTCCGTGAACTGAATGGCGTACCTCAGGGTGGAATTGAACAGCATATAAACCGCGTTCTTCATTGCTCATAGCCGCAATCGGGCATGATGGATTTATACCATCCACTGTAAAACCAGCTGGAGCCTCTACGACAAGATCGCCATGGCTCATCCAGACTGTCTGTTCTCTAGGCAGATCTGTAAACAATTTGGATTCATTTTCAATCTTCATGATTGCCTTACCGTATTCACGGTGCTTGGCAGGCTCTACTTTACCATCAAAATGCATCGTCATCAGCTGCATGCCATAGCAGATTCCGAAAATCGGCAAGCCCAGTTCAAAAATTTCTTCATCACAGCGGAAAGCATTTTCGCCGTAGACACTGTTAGGCCCGCCAGAGAAAATAATTCCTTTTGGATTCATTTCTTTGATTTCCGCAGCTGTAATCGTATGCGGATGAAGCTCACTGTATACACCCAGTTCACGGATTCTGCGAGTGATTAACTGATTGTACTGGCTTCCAAAGTCCAGCACTACGATCATTTCTTGATTTTGAAGTTCTGTTTTCCCCGTCACACTGTTCACCTCATTAAATTTGTAATATTTCTTTTAGTCTTCTCTCCTGCAGGTAAAATATCTAGTAAAAATATAATTTCTTTGCAATCTCATATATAACCGCCAGCCAGAAGCTGGCCAATAAAAAAACCGGAACTCTTTCTCCACAAAAAAAGTGAAGGCAGAATTCCGGTTTTCACGTATAGCAAAAAGCTTCTTCTGCCTTCATAGTCAGATCATTTACGGCGATCCGGTAGAGACTTTCGAACCATATTATCGAGGATATATGAAGGTTGCATGATTTAATTGTAATACGCGGCAAAAACCGAACATTATGCCGCTGTCTTATTTGCCTATTGTAACAACAGCCCCAAATCCCGGTCAAGCTATTGTCTTTTTAATTAAATTTTCCCACAATTCCTTCGTGTCATTCCAGCTTCCTTCTTTTAGAACACCCCTGTAAACAAGTTCTTCATAACGGGCTGTCAGCCTGCTCATTTCCTTTGTTGAGAAAAAGCTGTCTATATATTTGGCATACTCCCTTAAGGTTTGGCCGTTTTTCCGTTTTAACCCGTACCGGTCCAATTCTTTTAAGAGAATCAGATAAGCCTTAGGAAAATGCTCATCATCCTTTGTCTTTTTAAATCTCCAGATAAAATAATGCGGCATCCATTTGCCCCTCTTCTGGAAAAGCACGAAAACAAGCACACCAGCTGCCAATATCGCTGCTGCGATTACTTTCCAATTATCTTTTAAGAAAGTTCCCAGATTGTCCCAAAGCTCTTTTATTGAAAACGGCGATTTTTCCGCCGCTGCTTCTTCAGGCATGTCTGGCTTAACAGGAGTCTCAGTCTCGCTTGGCTTAACTTCTTCTGGCTGGCTCGTATTTTGGCCAGCGTTGTCAAAGTTAAATTGTACGTTATTATTGAACCCCTGAGTTGGTTCAAATGGAACCCAGCCCATTTCAGGGAAATAGATTTCCACCCATGAATGGGCATTGTTATTTGTTATCTCAAACAAGCGAAGACCAGACCCTAATGACTGCTTGAATTCTCCTTCTGTATAACCCTTCACCCATCTTGCCGGCAATCCAATGGATCTGGCCATTACCACCATGGAGGAGGAGAAATTGTCGCAATATCCCTGTTTGGTATCAAATAAAAACTGATCCACATAATCCTCATTTTCATCTGGAACAGCTACGTCTGTCTGGCTGTAGGTATATTCTGCCCTTCGGAAATACCTCTCAAGCTCCCTTGCTTTTTCAAACCAGTCCGGTTTCTCTTGAGTAATTTCCAGAGCAAGTTCCCTGACTCTTTCAGGCAAGTCTTCAGGCAGCTGTGTATATCTCGCCACAAATTCCTCAGGCAGTGATTCCGCATTTGCCCAGGCTGCCTTCATTGCAGTCACACTGTATTCAGGCACCTCGAAGCCTAACTTATATTCTTCCAATGCAAATGGCCGTCCGCCCTCCAATGTCCGGATCTTTTCAGTGGCCGTTTCAAGCTCATAGGTAATGAACGGTGCAGCTTCAATATTATTTAACCCTAACGGATACACCACATGAGGGTAATTCATAAAAGTATAAACGGAGCTTACTTCTTCAGTGGTTTCAATTGCATCGTTATCGATGAACGATGTAACCGGGATTTCTTCTCCCATTCCAAACGGTTGATATTCTCCCTCTGCCTGGGATGTAACCCATCCTTTGCCTGTATAAGTATCTTTTGTTTCAACCTTCCAGTAATGGCGGGACTCTACTTCCGCCCTGAAGACCACAGCGTTATCTCCTATAAAAGGACCGCCAAGACGGGAATCATCTTCCCCATAGCCGATTTTCTGAATACCCGGGCCATCACTGCCGCTATTTTGTCCATACGACTTAATAAATGGAACAGGATCGGGCCAAATCGGTTCTGCCTTAGGTGCTGCAAACCCCAAGCCAGTACTCAGAGCGATCAGAGCAGTCAGCGGAATCATCCATTTGCGCGACAGGGAGGCTTCTTTTTCAGCCCTTCCTGATCCAGAAGACGGTTGAAGGTTAAGATGCCCATAACCGCAAAGCCCGCAATAACTGTCCTGACAATCGCCGCATCTGCCTCGTAAGGCGTAAAGGTATCCAATACAGTTATATAAATGAGTGTCATGAAAAAGAAAATGAAAATCCGCCTGCGATTGATCAGCCAATACTGAATCAAATAAGTCATCAGCCACAGCAGAATGAAAAAGAGGAGGCTTCTGAATAAATTTGTCATGCCCGGCCAGTCTCTATCAGCTATTAAAGCAAAATTGTGCACCATGTCCGATGCAAATAATGATAACCATGAAAATTGGAAAAACGATCCCTCAAAGTACAAATAATGCAGTTCATAGAGAATATAAAGCACCTTTATAAACCCGCTTAATACAGGGCTGACACCGAAAAAAGCCAATAGAAGCGATAGTATAAGGAACATGAGAAAAACAATGACATTGGATGTGTCCGTCAGCTCCTCAACCGGACGAAGCCATTCCCATAATAAGAAAAATCCCAGAACATAAAGGAGAAAAGAGGTAAGATCTTTCTGTACCTTAAGAGAACTCATCACTTGCTCACCCCCGAAAACACATCTGCAAAGTGTCCGTTATGAACCAAAACTACCCGGATTCCCCTGGCATTGGCAGAGGTTTTGAGCAGCAGTTCATCTCTGGAAGGAGCTTCATCCTCATTTTTCATTAGAAATATAGTGACAATCCCTTTCTTGGACGTGAAAAAACTGGCTTTCTCTATAAGCGCTTTTGTTAATTTCGCTGTAATAACCATCAGCTGACTGTTCTGCTGTAAAAGAAAGTGCTCTGCTTCAAGAACCCGGTCCACTGCCGCTTGAGAATCATCCTTTATTTTTGCCAAATGATAAAACAGCTGAAGCTGGTGCGCTTCCCCGCCTCTGATTGGAAAAGCTGTCCGCGTTTCTGCTGAGGTCAAAAACCCAGTCTGTGCTCCTTTGCGGAGAATCGCCCTCGCAATGGAGGCTGTAAACGAAACGATCGCTTCAAACCGGCTATCCGGTGCACAATCCATGAGGATATAGACGTCATGGGATTGCCTTTGTTCAAATTCTTTGGTCATAATATCATTCCGCTTAGCAGTAGCTTTCCAGTTAATCCAGGAGAATCTGTCTCCCGGCTGATACTCCCTGATGCCGATGGCCATG
Organism: Cytobacillus pseudoceanisediminis; assembly: GCF_023516215.1. Lineage (NCBI taxonomy): Bacteria > Bacillati > Bacillota > Bacilli > Caryophanales > Bacillaceae > Cytobacillus > Cytobacillus pseudoceanisediminis. Next base: position 3,831,927 of record NZ_CP097349.1, read on the forward strand.
GAAGTATCCCTTTGCACCCGCTCTTTTGAAGCAGTCATTCCCTGATCATAATGATGTGCCATAGGCTTATAAATGATTTCCTCATATGCCGGATAGACGATCATCCGGCTCTCAGCAGGTGCTTGCCTTTCTTTTTCTATTAAACCGAGCAGATCACCTGTTTTCACACGGATGGAGGCAAAAAAATGCTCCCCCTCGGAAGGCTATTAATCCTGTATTGAAGGGACATTTCCTTCTGGAACCCAGGAAATAAAAAACGCTTTGCCTCGTTTGATTTCCTGGCATGCTGAAGCTGTTCACTCATCTCATCCTCAATGATCAGATACAATAGTGGAAAAGCTGTTCTTCTGGTTATCTTCAGGGTGATAACTGCCTGCTCGCCTGCATTGAATTCTGTTTTTGGCAGGATCCGCTCCACCTTAAAGTCGTTTAAAGAATAAAACGATAAGCCAAGTGCGTAAAGAGCAAAAGGAAGAAAGCTGTAAAATAAAAACCAGCTTACAAAGCCGCCCTGAAACATCGCATATGAAAAGGCGAACAGAATAAGCAAAAATAACACAATCAGCTTCCAGACATCTTTCATTGCTTTTAATAGCTGTTTCATTTTACTTGGCTAACCTTTGAACAGGAACCGAAACCCTGGCAATGACCCGTTCTACTACTTCTTCAGCGGTAATGCCCTCAAATTTTGCCTCAGACCTTAAGATAATCCGGTGGACAAAAACAGCAGGCGCTAAATACTGAATATCATCCGGAAGAACATAATCCCGGCCATACATGAATGCGTAAGCCTGGGCTGCTTTCATTAAAGCAATCGAGCCGCGGGGGCTTGCCCCTAAATACACACTGCTATGGCTTCTGGTCTGATTGGCAATTTCCACAATATAGCGTTTAAGCGTCTGATCGACATGCACTTCTTTAATTTCTTGCTGGAGTGAGCGCAATTCAGCTAAATCTATAACAGATTCCAGATCTTCTATCGGCGGAATCCGCTGCGCCCGATTCAGGACCTCCATCTCATCAGCGATATCAGGATAACCCATTTTCATTTTTAACAGGAATCGGTCCAACTGGGCTTCCGGAAGCGGATAAGTTCCTTCATACTCAATCGGATTTTGCGTTGCCATAACGAAGAAGGGTTTCTCAAGGCGATGTGTCACCCCGTCAATGGTTACGCTGCTTTCTTCCATCCCTTCAAGAAGAGCAGATTGCGTCTTGGGGGAGGTTCTGTTGATTTCGTCTGCTAATATAATATTGCCCATAATGGGGCCAGGCCTGAACTGAAATTCCATTTCCTTCGGATTATAGATGGATACGCCTGTCACATCCGAAGGCAGCAAATCAGGCGTGAACTGGATGCGTTTAAATGCGGCTCCGACTGATTTAGCCAGTGCACGCACCATCATTGTTTTCCCGACACCCGGCACATCCTCGAGCAAAACATGGCCTTCCGCTAAAAGTGCCACTAAGCTCAATTCTGCGACATCCCGTTTGCCGATCATGACTTTTTCGATATTTCCTAATACCCTCTCAATTGCAGGGTGCATATGATTTCTATCCATGTGAAATCTCTCCCCTTTATCTATATCTCGCATTCCATTAATTTACATTATCCTAAATTTAATTCTAACCTATTATATATTCGCTGTCGCGTTAGAAACTCCTGTGTTTTTCTTATGATGATTCTCCCTTATCCCTGGGTTTTCAATAAAAAAAGACTGCTTCACAGCAGCCAAACATACATTACTTATATCGTTTTCCACTTTGATCTACATAGAAAGATTCAATGATGGTTCTTTCAAACGGCTTTCCATTTTCAGTCTGGCCTTTCACTTCTGTTGTCACATTGTATACACCTTCATGTGTAAAATCGCTTTCGGTCATGAGGCCAGTCTTTTCTCCATTGGCTTTTTGCTGCAGTTTTTCCCTGAGGAATCAAACCCGAAGAGGACCCATTTTGTATTAAAGGTTTTATGGCTTTTCGCAGACTTGCCCAGAATTTTATCATTTAACGGGCTGTCCAGCGCAACAGTGTACAGATACGCAGCATTTGCCGGAGCCTTTAACGCCCAGTTTCCCACTTTAGGATAATCTATTTCAAACTGATGAACCCATGCTCCTTTGAAAAACTCGGATTCTTCCTGATACGCTTTTTTCGTTTTATATTCCTTTCCGTCCGGACTGGTCAATTTTAAAGCAGACAAATTCTTTTCACTTAAAAAAGAAACGGTCATGGATTCTACATTTTCCTCCACGGAAAACTGTTCGCTTATTGCACTGACAGCTTTCCCGCCTTTTACAATGGAATGAGTGCCAGGCTGTCTGGCAGCGGATCCAGAGCTTGCTGGTGAGAAAACCGCAGCAGGCTGAGTGATAGTGGTATAGGGCCTGAACACCGGAAATGTATGGGATCCTTCCCGGATGGTTGTATGATTCCAGCTGCCCTCCTGAACAACGGATGCTCCTGGCAAGCGGGAATTAACCGCCGTAATGACGCCATCGCTTTTTCCATACTGGCTCAGATATAAGCCTCCCCAATAGGTTGCACTGCCAAATGAACCCCATTTAGTGCCGCCAAGTGTATAATATCGATTTTTTGCAGCATTCTGATGGGAATCTGTAAGGCTACGGAAGTATTGCATATTGCCTGTCTGCAGGGATTCAGTTGCTTCATTATTGTTGCCAAGGAGGGCAGCAAGCCACCAGGCCGCGCTGCTGTGGGCGAGATCTGCGAGTTGGGTTCCAAAATGAGGGGAAGATAGGGAGATGACATTTGAGACATATGGATGGGCATTGTAATGAACAAGAGCTGTCTGAATATCAACCCCGCCTTTGCTGTAGCCAATGACCACTAGCTTTTTTCCGCCGAAATGATGGTACATTTCTTGAAGCTTTTCAGCCAGAATCGTACCATTCGTCCACATATCACGGTCATGATGAAGGTCAATGAATGCTGTTTCATACCCATTTGCCAAAGCCACTTCATACATATCATTCCCTTCATGCCAGACAGCTGATGAATTATTATAGCCGTGCACAAACACAAGAGGTGATTTGGAAGGATCAATGCTTGAAGGTGCTTCTCCGGCATACCAATAACCCGGAGTTCCACTGTCATCACCGCCAAAACCGCCAGCCTTCACCATACCAGGGATAATCAGCATCATACAAAAGATCACTCCTGCCATTTGTTTTATCAAGCTTTTCCCCTCCTTAAAGGAGATCCGGACGGAAGCCCAGTCAATTTGATTTTATAATTTTCAGAATATTTATTGAAGGGTCTTTCGATATAATTTCCACACATTTGGAAAAAAGAGGCCAAATTATTGAAAAAAGCCACAGGAACAAGCCCCGTGACTTTATAGCAATTAATAGGATACACCTGTGCGGTTATGTGTTTTTTCAAACTCTTCTTTATTCGGGTCAAAGTATTTTTCATTGAAAGCTGCCACGAATTTATCATCTTTAATATATCCCGCTCCCCATGTAGGATCCATAGTAAGCCAGCTTCCATCCACTTTCACTTCCACCCATGCATGCTTCTGCGGCCAAAATCCGCCGAAAGCAGTCCCTTCGACAAAACGGGCTTCCATATTGCTTGCCCGGAGCAGGGCAATGGCAAGATACGAATAATCCTGGCATACGCCCGTTTTGGAATCCAGTGTCTTGAGTGCACTATCATCCCAGCTGAAGTCATCTGTTTCAAGTTTATTCACATCATATGAAACGTTTTTCGCGACAAAATCATATACAGCCTTCGCTTTTTCCCTTTCACCGCTTATGCCTTCTGTCAATTCTTTCGCCAGTTCAGTAATTTGCGGTGCATCTGACTGAACGCCTCTTGAAGGCAGAAGGTCCCGCTTATCCTCGCCTGTTGACTCTACCTCAAACTTGGCAAATCCATAATAACGGAAATAATCACTGTTTTCTTCTTTAATTTCAGGAACACTTAGTGTGACTTCATATGTGCCCTGGCCGAACCTTAAATAAAACGAATCATCAAATGTGAAGTCTTCTACTGGAATAACATCCAGTGCTTCGTCCTCACCCTTTTTAGTGGTAATGTAAATATGATCGGTTTCAGGGCCAAATTCTGCCTGCGGATCAATTTTTCCTTTTACAAAAAAGACACCGTCAGATTCCTCACCGCCATATTGCGGGTATTCAAGTGCCACTCCCCGCTCCTCATACGTTTTAGAATATTCGATAGGGCTCATCGTCCTATCAGATTCGTTGTCTATTAAGATAGTTGTAGCCGTCTGATAGTAATTTTCCCTTTCCCTGTCAGGGACAAGCACCTCAAGCTCGTGAAGCCCTTTTCCATAGAATAATGGCACATCATAGGAAAACTTTCCGTCCTTAAGCGGAATGACATGCTTCCACATATCCGATTCCTTATTCAGCTTAAGCATGATCGTATCGCTGTCTGATAGGCTTCCCGCTTCCCCTTTTAAATGGAATACTTCATTGCCATTTATATAGCTTGATTCAATATCCAGAGTCAGATCTGCCTCCTGGCCAAACGGAGTATACGTCAGATCCCGTTCCGCATTTGGATTCACATTGTGGACAGTGAACGAGGCAAGATCATAATAGTAATTCTCACTATCCGTACTCGGAAGCTGAACGGTTATCTTGTACTCGCCTTCCCCATTAAATAAACGGATATTCTGCTTGAACTTCCCTTCTTTGATGGGTGTGTAGTATTCAAGATCGTTCCCTGCCGGTCCATCCTCTGTGGAACGAACCTTAATCCAGGCATAGTCTGATTTTAGGTCCGAATACTTCTCGATCTCTCCCTGCACAGCCACCCTGCCATTAGCAGCAAACTCCTTATACTCCGGATTCTTCAAAGCCGCTCCCACTTCCTCGCTGTAAGAAGTCAGCTCCAGAGGTTCGAGCTCAAGTTCCTTGTTTTTCTCTTTAACCAGTTTTTCATATTTGTCTTCTTCCTTTTTCTCTGCTTTGGCCTCTGAACTGCTTTCTGAGCTGCAGGCTGAAAGGAAGAGAAAGCTGGCTAATACTAACATCAATAGGGTGATGGGGCTTTTCTTTGGCATGGTGTCCTCCTTTTTAATCTTTCTTAACTGTATTACGTGCGTTATGCCATTCGGTTTCAGAAATTACCAAACTCAAAACAAAAGCTCTTTATAGGGTTAACCTTTAAAGAGCTTCTCTGTAGTACTGTTTTAAAAAATTCAATATCGATAGATATTAAAATATTTCTATTAATTTTACTCAATCCTATGTTCCTGCCTAACATAGTTATCTTCTTCCCTTAACTTATCCAGATCGATTTTCCGATCCCATACTTTTCTGGCATTGTCAGTCATATAAGGAAAAATGTATTGATCAACAATTACCTGAAAATCACCATCATCCAAGAGATTATAGGTGCAAATCTTTATTTTTTTATCATCGAAGGTTTCAATAACAATATCATTTATAAGGTTTAATGGATTTCTTATTAAATCAATTTTTTGAATGTTTTTTATTAAAACATGGCCTTTTGGTGCAATAACTGTACCTTTATCCCCTGGAACTATTTTCAGCAAAACCCTTCCTGGGATTAATCCAGGCAGACTCCAAAGAGTCAAATGAAGATAGAAGGGAGTTAAAACAATTCCTCCACCAAGATAGAGGAAAGAATACTTAGAGTTGAATTTCAATCCATGAATGATTAAGAAGATACACGCAAGCAAAAATCCAACTGTAGCCAAAAACATCCATACATACATGAACTTAGAACCTTTTATGATTACCGTTTCGCCTTTTTTCTGAATCATTGACAAACAATATTCACCCCTTTGAACCAAGCAAAGATACTAAAGAAGAGAGATTCCACACATAAAACCATTATTCAGCCTTTGGTCCTTGCCTCTCATAATTAGCTTGCTGCCGAAGATTCTCCAGATTTATTTTTCGATCCCAAACTTTTTTTGCATTTTCAGTCATATAAGGATATATATATTGGTCAACTATTATCTGATAGCGAAAATCACCAATCAGGTTATACGTGCGAATTTTAATTTTTTGATCATTGAATGTTTCAATAACAATATCATTAATTAAATTCAATGGATTCCTTACAAGATCAATGTTTCGTATGTCCTTAATTGGAACAATACCTTTTTTGATTTAATCACACCATTTTCTCCGGGTGTAATGGACAGCAAGATTTTACCCGGGATTAAGCCTGGTAAATTCCAAAGTGTGATATAGAGATAAAAAGGAGTGAAAATTATCCCTCCGCCAAGATAGAATAAAGAATATTTAGAGTCAAACTTCAATCCGTGAACAATTAGAAAGATACAGGCTATTAAAAAACCTACAGTAGCAAGAGACACCAAAACATACATGATGTTTGAACTCTTTATTGTTATATGATCTTTGTCTTGAACCATCGATATATAATAATCCCCCTTTAGATTTGAGACAAATAAAAGGAGTCACTTTTTTCTCTCCTTGAGAAAGCCCTCTCTTATGAGAGGACTTGTTAGACAGATTCAATTTATCTTATTCAATTTTAGGTTCTTTTCTCTCGTATCTTGCCACTTTACGAAGACGTTCAAGATCTACCTTTCGATCCCAGACCTTTTTTGCATTTTCAGTCATATATGGATAAATGTATTGATCTACAATCATTTCATAATCTAAGTCACCAAGAAGATTATATGTTCTAATTTTTATCTTTTTATCATTGAATGTTTCAATAACAATGTCATTGATTAAATTTATAGGATTTCTAACTAAATTGATATTACGAATATTACTTATAGATACCGTACCTTTTTTAGCATTAACTGTTCCTTTTTCTCCCGGGAGTATTTTAAACAAAACCTTTCCTGGCATTAATCCAGGCAGACTCCAAATAGTCAAATAAAGATAGAAGGGAGTTAATACGATTCCTCCGCCAAGATAGAGGAAAGAATATTTAGAATTAAATTTCAGTCCATGTGTAATTAAGAAGATACAAGCAAGTAAAAATCCTACTGTAGCTAAAAACATCCATACATACATGAACTTAGAACTTTTTATTAATACAGCTTCTCCTTTTTTCTCAATCATGGACAAGAGGAATTCCTCCTTGGACAGAATTGTTAAATAATAGGTTTCTAATAGATGTCTCGTCTGCCCTTTGAATATTTAAATCTAAGTTATCGTCTCTTGTAATCATCCAGAAGTCCAATTTCCCAGGAACAATAAAAATTAGGTCAATTAAATCGGGATTTTTTGCAGAGTCATATTTAAGACTAAGTAAGCTATCCATTCTTCCTTTTCTATTGGAAATATCTTTTAAAAACTCAAATGAGAATGAACCATTAACCCTATTTTCCCACTTTTGAGCAGTAGATTCAGACAACGAATCCGATTCACTCATATCACCTAGGAATTCTTCAAATTCTTCATTCTTCAAACTAAAAAGCACTTCATCCTGTAAAGGCAGCTTGCTAATATTGAAGAAACCTTTAATACTTGTTATTATATTTTCTGGTGTGGATTTGGTAATATAATGTACTTGATGGTCATGCAATAACTTATGAAGATAAACTTCCCCATTTCCAAAATGAAAAGATATGTTTTCTTCCCCTCCGAACTTTAAATCAAATCTAGAAGCTTTAACCGTCTTCTCCGCATTACTCAGAATATTAATATAAGACTTGTAGTTCTCTTTTAATCTATATTGATTATTAACCTCTACGGCCATATCTTTTGCCAGCAAAGAGCGAGCCGCAAATTCCAGCATTAACTTCAATTCGGAATCTTGAAGTGAAGGAAAATACGTTTCTTTCATAGATATTCCTTCTTCATATAATCCTTCACTATAAAATGCAAAAATTAGTTCCTCAATACTTAATTGAATGGTACTCATATTGCCTCCTTAAAAAAACGATAATTTTTTATCTAAAAACCCTTTTGCTCCATCTAATAAAGATCCAGCTGTCTCCTTAGCCTTTGACAGCCCTTTTCCAATATCTTTAATTTTCCCTACCGGATCAGACATTGTTTCTTTAATTTGTTTATTGACAATATCAATACCCTTATTTGCTGCTTCAACAGCTTTTCCAGCTTTCTCAAACCCACCTTTAAAAAACTCGACTCCATGGTGTAAAGGTTCCTTAATAAGGATAGCACCCTTTTCAGCAATTCCAGCAGTTAATTTAGCAGCTTTCTCTCCAATAATTCCACCAACGAATGAACCTGCAGCTGCACCCACAACTGTTCCAACCGGTCCAACTAAACTACCTAAAGCTCCTCCTATTACTGCACCTGTAATTGCTCCTCCTGAGATAGCTACTGTATTATTTACAGCATTACCAATCGCTTTAGCATTTTCACGCTTCAAAACATCCGGGTTATTTCCGTACTTAGCATAGTTCTCTGAAATTTTAAGCCCCATTCCTCCGACTTCCATTGCACCGGTTAAAACAACTGTACTTAATGCATTTGTTTTAGCGAATTTGGCACCAGTACTAACAAAAGATTTAAACGTAGTTGGATTAAAAGTTTTATATTTAATTTCATCAAAAAAAGCTCTGGAGCTACCCGCAAACTTCGCCACATCATCCGGTAGATATTTAGCAATTTTTCTATGAATTAAATCCGCAAGTGGTACATCTTTATACTTACTTCTCAAATATAATGGACCCAGGAACGCTCTTGCCATCGTTCCCAACTTTTTAGATTCATCAATTTTATCTGTTACCTTCTGAAGGGCCGCCATATGTTTATAGGTAAATACACCATCAGCATCCTTTATAAATTGAGTAAAGCCCAACCCGTAAAAAGCAAGCTGTTTTGTCATCAATGCTCCGAGGGCTGTTACGGCACCATATTGCTCATATAGCTTATACAACTTACCGACCAGATTATCTGCGTCAGCAAATTTATTCGCGACCATTCTCAGGTCAATCTCCATTTCACTGAGCTGCCCAACCAGCTGATTACCAGTACCCCAAGGATCCCCTACATGATAGAAGCAATGCCTATATTCCGCCGGAGCGCTGTTAATCAAATCTGCAAGCTCCATATGGAGGTTTCTGTATTCGTCTTCAACTCTGGACAAACGAGTAACCAAGTCATTTGCCAGGTCTTCCAGGCGATCTGGATTGACAGATATTTCATTTCCCATTTCAATACCTCGTTTCTTTTCGGATTAGTTCTTCTAACTAAATTAAATTAATTATTTGATACCCAACTATTAATACTTGAATTGGCAATATAAAAAGGTCTGCACATCCCGGCACCGCTTCGCCATCATATCTTTTATTCTTGTCATAAGAACCTTTTTCTTCTCTTCATTATTAGACATAAAAAACCCATCCAATCTTTACATTCTTCAATTATTATTTTTCCTTAAGCCTTGCCAATCTCTCTAATTCTCTTTGTCTTTCAATTTCTTCTCTGACTCTGTCAACTTCATTCGCAGCGCTTTCCAGTTCTCGGCTGATGTTATAAAGGTTATCAGAGTGCCTTTGGAAGAGGACACCTGCTTCTTCCAATGCGGAATCAAATTTGTCCCGGGCTTTGCCTTTCCATTCATCTGCATGGTTTTGGACACTTTGCTTTAGTTTGAATTCCTCTGTTTTAATATCATCTGAAGCTGTCTGAAATACCCTTGCCAGGGCTCTTACATGTGATGAGTTCATTTTGACACCTCATTTTAAAAGTTATTCTATCCAATAATTTAAAAGTCTCGTCAGCTGGCTATTTGGCCAGACTTTTTCATCCCTAATTCTTTATTCTATTTTTTAGAGGCCAATTATTTGAGGAGAGTTTGCTGAAGAATTTGGCTGCAGTATTTATGTACATGTCTCCAAACCGGAGACATGTACGGGAATTATTCAATTGTCGGCCTGCTTTGCCATCCTCGGTATGAGGAATCCCATAATCACACCTATGGCAATGATAAGCAGAATAATATAAAGATAGATTAATTTGTTATCTTGTTCAGTTGGAGTTTGCTCCTCCGCCTTCAAAAAGCTTTCCTGTTTAGAATCGGAAAAAAGCTGAAGCTGGTCTGCTTTTGCGGTGATGGTATTATTAGTGGTTTCACCGCCATCAAAAAGCTGATCCTTCACTTCCTTCAAAGGATCCAGGTTCTTTTTTGTAAAAGTAAGATCCTTTTGTTCTTCGGGGATCTCTTTTTTATTTTCATAAAGCGATTTTTCATGCAAGTAATCGGTATTCTCTTTGAATTCCTTTTTTCATAGGTATTCGGAGTTAAGTTATCAAAATCAGGGGTCGCCCCGGCTGATTGGCCAGCTATCAGCCAAATCGCCGGGATCAACAGAATGATTTTAATAAATCTTTTAAGCTTCATAAGCCTGATCCTCATCCCTTTTTGTACGCAGGTCTTTTATCGACCGGACTGCAAATGGAATGATGGCAAGGAAGGCTATGATGCCAAGCAGTATGAGAATAGCCGGAACAAACAGTGATTGCGAATCATACTGGATGGACATATATACCTTGGACATTGGATCTTCATAGTTAATATTCGGTGCTGTAAGAGCCAGGAACGGACTAATGAAGAAGGCAATGAGACCAACGCTCAAAATCCATCCTGCCAGATTGCCGATCTTGAATCCTGCCAGCACAATGGCTGAAGCCGCAGTCAGCAGCAATATGGTGAATATCGTCCACTCAATAGCCCGATCCTGTTCCATTGAGTAAATATTAAGGCCAAATATGCTGATAATCAGACCAACAATAAGATTCAGCAGTACAAACATGGAAGCATGGACAAGCATCGGCGCATTTTTGAAATAATGGCTGAAGTATCCGATCATTAAGCTGCTGAGCAGAACAATGGCCAACACAACAACCGGCGGCAGCTTGCTTTCTTCTTTCTTTGCAGCTGTTTCTCCGCTGATTTGAAGCGGATTGGATAATTGTTCGTATACCGGGCCATTCTTTTGGCCATTCACATAGGTATTACCAAGAAGGTTGTAAATATCATCCCGGAACATCTGAGTCGTCTCTACGTTCGAGCCCCACTTGGAATTCAGTGTATCTGCATCCTGCTGGACACTTTGCACCTTTTGCTCAAGCTCACTTGTATAGGACACGATATTGCTTTGGTTCTCCCCGATAGACCCAACAAGATCATTAATCATCAGCATTCTTTGGCTGATTCCTTCCTGTTTGACCATCACAGAAGTACCGTCGATGCTATCTACAGGAACTGGTGTATTCGTTGATGATGTTTGAATTTGCTCTCTTACTGAATTGGCATTCTCTTGGAGAGCGTTTAAATCTGTCTCGATTGCTGCTTGCTGTTCTTTAATTTTTTTATTGTAATCTGTGAAGAATGCAGTAAACTGACCTTCGAGGTCTGTCAGCTTTTGCTGAGATGATGGTATTGCTGTGTTCAGGTTATCCCACACCTTTTGTTCTTCCTCATTCACAGCTACTATAGAATTTAATTTCTGTACAAGCTCTTCCACCTTTTCAGGATTTTGACTGTACGAATTTTTTATTAAATCTTCATACTGAATAAGTGAGGCATAATACTCCATCATTTTTACAGGTTTAGTATTCGTAATTTCATTATTAAAAGCAGCTAAGTTAAAACCGAGTTCTATGATTTGCTGTTCTTTCTCCTCTATAAGATTGATCATAGAAGAGAAACTCATTGAAGCCCCAAGCTGATCTAAGAGGCTATTCTTTTCTTCCTCTAAACTTTTATAAGCTGCATCCAGGTTGGTAAGGTCTTCAATTAATTTGGCATTTACTTTCTGAAGTTCCTCAACTATTTTTTGCAGCGGGTTTTCTCCAGAATCCTTCGCTGCCAGTTTTTGCTCTACTGCTATTAGGCGCTGGGATAAAGCAGGTAACACAGTCAAAGCAGAAACAACTTGTTCCGGCTTGGTACCTTCTATCGTCTCTAAAGATGTTTTCAAATTTGTAATCTCTTTTTCAACGCTTAAAATTTCATTTCTTTCCTCTTCCATACCAAGTAAAGATGGGGCTTCTAAACTGGCCGCTGTTATAGAATTAGCTTTGGCTCCCCCAGGATTTTTGTTAGATGCTGTTCCTGATCCTGCACCTGGATTTCCCGGTTGTTGTCCATTGGATAGTTCCCCTTTCAATAACCCGATATTTTCAGCTGCTTTATTGAATGAAGCTGCTTCTTGTTCTTGAAAATATGTTTTTAAAGCATTCATTTGTCGACCTACCTGATCGTTACGGATAGCCGATAAATCACCAAACACTTCACTATTCTCCTCAAGCTGCTTTTCCACACTATCAATCCCGCCAGCCAATTCCTGATTCCCCTTATTCAATACACTAAGTGCCTCAGAATAAGTTGGCTGCTGTTTTCCCGCAACAGCTTGAATATTGACTACATTTTCATCCTGCATTTTTTGAAGGATATTTTGCTGATTATCCTGGTATTCTTTATACTGATCTACAAACTGTACAAACGAGCCAAGGTTCTCTTCAAATTGGCTGAGGTTGTTTTCACCCTCAGTAGTGCTTTCGGCAGTAGTCTTCACTGTCGATTGAATGCTCTCCAGCATATTGCGCTGCTGTTCAATTTCCTCTGCCAGGTTCTTTGAACTAGGCTTATAGAAAGCGAGCATTGCATTCTGGAAGTCTATTTCTTTTTGTAAAATGGTATCGAACTGGGATTTCACATTTTCAAGGTCCTGGGATACATAGGTCCAATACAATGTTGAAATCTTTCCATTAACACGGTTGGTGGCAGTCTGGATCTCACGCAGAACCTTTTCCCGGTTCAGTGAGTTCAGCTGGTTCTGCACCGTATATTCAAAACTTGCTTTTTCAGGCTGCTTGCTTTCATAGGACATGATGTTCTTTGAAAAGTTGGATGGAATATAAACGACTGCGTCATACTTGGTATTTTTCAACCCATTCTCTGCAGCACTCCTGCCAATGACGGTCCATTCATACTGTGAGCCGTCCTGCAGAATCGATGTAATTTCCTCTCCAAAATCAAGTGACTTCTCTTCCTTGTCAGCGCCTGTATCTTCATTAACAACAGCTATGGTTCTTGTGGCATTCTCCCTGACTAGCAGAGGATTATCGCCAATGGAGCCAAAAAAGATGGCTGGCGCGGCGATAATCAGAAGCATCACCAAAACCATTTTCACGATGTATTTTGTTTTGGCTGTCATGCTAAGACCTTCCTTTCAGTGGCACATAAAGGAATTTGAATTTTTAATTCCTTTCCGTTTATAACGTAATAACCATATCCCGGCTGGATCTCTGCCTCTTTCCGGTCGTATGGAAGGGTAAACAGCGTCTGCTCCGATTTCTTCATCAGAACGATCGCCTGGCGGATCTGTTTGATTTCTGCTGTTAAGGAATCGTATCCTTTTGTCAGTTCATTATTGCTGCCCGTAACGATGACACTAAAGCCCAGATGGCTGCCGTTTTTCATCAGCCTTGCCATTCTTTCCTGCAGACTGTTATCTAATGTCTGCGCAAAACGGGAGTATCCATCCACAGCCAGTACGATTGGCGAAAACTCTATATCGGTCTTGCCATGCTGGATTGCGTTTAGATATTCTTTTTCCCTGAGGGATAATTGTTCTTCCACCTGTGCTGCCCAATCGCTGATCTGTTCCTTTGTCTCGATATAAACCGACTTTTCCTCGCTGGCATAGGATGATAATCCTCTGTCAAAGGAATCGAAAATACCGACGGACTCTGCATCCTGAACAAGCATGTGATTGATCATGAGCTTAAGAACATTTGTCTTTCCTTTTTGGGCCTGCCCCAGGATGATGCAGTGTTTCGTTTTATTGAAGTTCGCATATACAGGTTTTACAGATTCCTCATCAAGGCCAACAGGCACAAGTCCCGGCTGAACAGCTCCATTAGTGTAGCGGGTAAAGTTAATCGTATTAAGCTCTGCTGGAAGCATCGGCACCTCTTCAGGCAGCCTGCAGTCCTTGTATTTCTCTTTCAGTTCCTGGATGTCTTCCCGGATGGCTTCTATAATCTCAAAATCATCCTTGCCATCTGCCGGCAAGAATACCTGTGAGAAATATGCCTCTTCCATTTTAATAATGGCTCTTCCCGGTATAGGCTCAGGTGCGAACGGAACCCTTCCCAGTACGGAGTATGCCTCGCTGCTGTCCATCAAATAATGGACAACCTTCGTTTTAAGGTTGTTCATAAGCGACTGTCTGATCGAATTGATCCGCGTCGCAGCAAAAATCATATAAATGCCGAGTGACTGTCCGTCCCTGGCAATCTGATTGATTTGTGTTTCAAGCTCCTGCATTTCTTCTTTTACTAAATCAAAGTTATCAAATGTGATATATACGAGCGGCAATTTCTCGCTGCTCATCGAATTGTACATCTTAATTCCGCTGACTTCCTGCTGCTGAAACAATAGCTTTCTGCGGGCAATTTCATCCTTGATCAGATTCATGAACTTTTCAATTTTACGTTCTTCATCCATCAGGAAGAAGTCGGCCGTATGCGGCAGCTGTCTTAGCGGAAGAAGTGAGCCATTTCCAAAATCAAAAATATAATAATGGGCTTCTTCCGGAGTTCGCTTTTCGGCAATGCTGAGAAGCATTGTCATAATCGTATGGGATTTTCCATAACCTGAGGAGCCAAATACCCCCACATTACCATCCTCTATGATTTGATAGCTCAATGGATACTGGCTCTGCTTCTCAGGCTCATCCACCATCCCTAAATGAATCTCATGATTCTCTTCAGCGCGGTGGAGCTTCCTGCTTAAACGCCCTTCAAGAGGCGGAAGCCACGGACTTCTAAGCTTTTTAATGCCCATCGAAGACTGTGCTGCTTCAATTTCCTCCACCACTGCTTCAATTTCTGTTTTTCCGCCTTTTTTCTTTCCTTGGCGTGAATTAACATCCGATAATGGCACAAGGCCCAAGTCGGTTACGATTGCAATTTCATCCTCTGTCTCTGAGGAGTCATCCAAATAAGGCGCCCCGCTCCATGCAGATTGGAAGAGCTCATAGACTTCATTATTGCCGACTTGCAGGTAGCCGCGTCCGGTTACGGTAATAGCTGCTGCATCTCCGTTTTTGATGATCTCCCGACTGTCATCTGTGTCCTGAACCTTTAAAGCTACCCGGAAACGGGCATTGCTCCAGATCTGTTCATCAATGACACCGCCTGGCTTTTGGGTTGCCAGAATTAAATGCACCCCCAGGCTTCGCCCAATTCGTGCAGCACTGACAAGCTCCCTGATGAATTCTGGCTCTTCACTCTTAAGCTCTGCAAACTCATCGGAAATTAAAAACAAATGCGGCAGCGGTTCCTTTGCCATCTTGTTTTTATAAAGGTCTGTGTAATCATTGATGTGATTCACCTGGTATTGATCAAAAAGCCTCTGCCGTCTTTTCAATTCACTTTTGATTGAGGCTAGCGCTCTTGAACTGAAGTTTTTGCTTCCTTCAATATTCGTAATGGTTCCAAGAAGATGCGGCATGTTCTTAAACGGCTGAGCCATTCCCCCGCCTTTGTAGTCAATCAGCAGGAAAGCGACCTCATGTGGATGGAAGTGAACTGCAAGTGAAAGAATATAGGTCTGCAGGAATTCACTCTTACCCGATCCCGTTGTCCCAGCCAGCAGTCCGTGCGGGCCATGCGCCTTTTCATGAAGATTCAAAAGCGACAGATCTTCCTTTCCTTTTAAGCCAATTGGTACCGCCAATGATCTGGAAGACTCTTTTGTAAGCCAATTCTGCTTGATTGGAAGTTTTCCCACTTCCTTTACTTTCATCATTTCCAGGAACGAAACGCTATTTGGAATGGAATTGGTCATTCCAACCTGATGATCAAGCGTTCTTAACAGACGGGAAAATTCCTCATTTCCCTTCTTCTGATGAGCATCGAGCCTAAATGGGATGCTCACGGCCTTTTTGTCCTGAATCAGAATGTCTCCTTCTTCCTGATTGACATATCTGACAAGTGTTTGAATATTATCATGCAGGCTTTCCTTTGAATCAGCTGCAGTAATAACGGAGATCCCCATGTTGGAGTGGTCGCCCTCCAAATACTCCAGAATCACATGATCTGCAATCAGCTGCTGGTTAGTAATGATAAACACCAGATGCGGAGAATACACCTGCTTTTCCTTATTTTCATCCAAATCCCTTTCCCGCAGGATTTCATAAATGGAAGATAACAGCTGATCCCTCGTTTGTTCGTTATATATCAGCCCTTTTGCATGTGCATGCGGCATCTGGAAATGCGGAAGCCATTTCAGCCATTCCCATTTCTTATATTCCTTTTCATTAAAAATAAATACAAACCGTACATCATGATAGCTGTGGAAAAACGCCAGCTGTCCAATGATCTGGTGTATCTCATTCTTAACAACCGACTCTTTTCCGATCAGTCCGATTGGCCCCTTAGCAAGGTCAGCCACGACTGGCACATTTCTAACTTCCTTATAAACTTTTTCCATCTGCTGTGACTGTTCAAGCAGGTCATCAATTTCACGGTTAGCCATATCCCCAGAGCTGACCTTAACTTCATAACTCGCTGGCACATTACCGGTTCCAAGCCTGAACTGCAGAAAATCAAAACTCGCAAGGGGTCTTTCCCAAATCCGGTCGGATATATGGCTTGTGAAGTATTTCATTTTCTCAAAAGAGGGAAAGTGGAATTCCAGAACATGCCTCTGCTGGTCAGACAGTGCCTGCAGCTCTTTCCTCTTCTCTTCCAGATAGGCAGTATACACTCGATGTCTGCGCTCTTTCCGCTTCTTTTGATTGCTTTTATCCTTAAAGTACTGAACGGTAGATGTGACTAACGTGGTCATGAACATGACCATTGAAATGATAATAAAAATTCCTCTTGGCTGAATCAGAGCCACGATGCCCATCACGATCAGCATAATCAGCGGCGGCATAATGATCATCCATAACCCCCGATTGGAATCATCAGGCTCCTGTGACGGGAAGGATAGAGAAACTTTCTCATCCGGCATCTCATAGATCATTCTGGGCGTTCGGCGATAGAGCGGATATTTCTTTGCCATCTCTGATTGCGGCCTGATGGTAATCGGAAGCTTAGATTCATAGCTTTCAATGCTGTCGATCTGGAATAGATCCTCTTCTTGTATTCGAATAGACATAAATGGGAAGAACAGCACATCCCCGATTTCAAGAAAAATTCTCTCTACGGCTCTTTTTCCGTTTACATAGAGCTGTCCTGACTGTGGTTCTGCCATCCAGCCGTTATTTGTTTTAATCAGTTCGAAGGAATGGCTTGCATCCATTAAAATGCCGTTCTTTTTATAAATCGATGCTTCTGGGTTTTCCGAGGAAAATTCTATTTGCTTTTGATAGCCAGAATAGTAGGTCTGGCTATTCATATTTTCAGAGGTTACGATTATCGTCAGGGTCTTCCCTTCATCATTTAGCTGGAAGGGTTCCCCGTCATTTAGCTTTCCGAGAACTGACTCATTTTGCCTCACTTCATAGGAGCTGTCGTGCCTTTCTATTGACACAGCCCCTTTTGTGAAAGGGAAATCCCTTATTGTCACCAGCTGTTCAAGCTCTGGGCCTATGGTGATCGTGCTGCTATTTTCAAATGGCATAGACAGCTGCTGGCAGTAATCGCTGTAAAACAACCATAACTGTTCCATCTCTCCACCTCCTGTCTATCTTAATTTGGTTTTGTCTTTGCTGCCTCTTCCTGCTTTTCGGCTGGCTTTTCAGCAGATGTTTCAGCTGCCTTTGAATCTGCAGGCTTTTGCTCTTCTGCAGCCTTCTGTTCAGGCTCTTGTTTTACAGCCTGCTCATTATCACTGCTGTTACTTTGCTCTTCCTGAAGACGCTTCTCCTCTTCCTCCTGAGCTTTCTGTTCCTCTATATACTCATCAATCTCAGCTTGAATTTCGTCAATTTTCTGCTGTTTTTCATCAGATTCAAGACTATCATCTACTTTGATAACTTCCCGGTATTTAATCAATGCAAATAGAATTAATTCTCTATCCTCAAGATCCCGTGAGATATCGAGAGCTTCCTTAGCATCTCCCCTCCCAATATGAATCCAGTAATGATAGTAAAGAGGATCTGTCTGCAGGGTGATGGTATTTTGGACATTCTCTTTCTGGTCTTCCGTCAATGCTTCATTTATTATGTAAGACTGCGCAAGTTCGTATTGCACGACTCGCGGCATCTGATCAATATCATAATTGGATAATTCAGAAACGACTTCACTATATTGGCTTTTCAAGAAGTGTTCCTGGCTATTAATAAATGCTGCCTGTTTAGGCTGTGTAAAGAAAAGGGAATATAGACTGAAAGCAAGGAAAGGCAATAAAGCAATCAGCAGACCCCAAGCAGAATACCTTGTGGCTTTCCATTTTTTCTGCGGAACCTTAACATATTCCTTATCTTTCTTTTCAAGCATTTCAATATTAGTCCGGATGACTTCTGACAATTCATTTTCATCCTTGGCTTTGATCACACTAGCCGCTGCAGGCGACAGTTCAATGGTTTCATGGAGTCTAAGGTAATCCCGGAAGGAATGCTTTCCATCTACAGCAGCTGCAACGGTCGCTTTCAATTCCATCCAGAGTTTTTCATGATTGGCTTCATAAGGCGGAAGGCTTTCTTTCACACCATAGTGAAGCAAATGCGGCGACAGGCTTTCATCAGCCACTAAATTTTCCGGACAAACAATGAGATGCAGTCTGGTATATGGATGACTTTTCACAAGCTTGAGGAGCTGTGAAGAAAAGATCCATCTGCTTCTTTGGTCTTTCTTTTTTAATTTGGAAAAGGTTAAATAATTTGAGGGAATTTGCAGGACGAGGCGCAGTTCATCCTCTGTTAAATGGACATCCCTTTTTATAGCTGAATCCATAGCTTTGAGCAATTCCAATTCCGCAGCAGCATCAGCTTTTATTTTCTCTCTTTGAAAAAGAATGGTAAGGGATTGATGATCTGTTTCGACAACCGCTTCAAGCTGCTCTTCAAGGTAGGTTTGACTCTTTTCTGACATTTTTTAATGCTCCTTTATAAAATTTCGAAACGGTCCCCAGTGGTAATCCCCTTTTCTGCCAGCTTATCGTTTCCTGACAGAATCATTTGCTTGTTAGGAATTCTGACCCAATAGCCTTCCCGGGGCGGCTGAGGAATCGACTTAGCTTGCCAAACAATATCAACTACTTTTTTAACAGAGTGATAGTTAGATAGACGGAGATCAAAAGGTTCAACTTCATAATTTTTCAGATCAATTGTTAATTCTATGTACATATTCAACACCCCACTAGAAAAGCGCAAGCGCCTCGATCACCCTCGACACCTCGAGGGGGTAGGCGCTGGAGCTAGACAAATTACCAAAGTGAAAATTTGCTAATTTAGTACAAAAAAAGAGCGCTTTTCATCTGATGAATGTAGCGCTCCTTCTCCACTTTATTGATTCAGATGAAATTAGCCGCGGATTTGGCCAGCAATCTGGTTATCAGCATCCTCAAGAGCTCTTGCAGTATTATTAAGCTGAACAGAGATATCCTCTAATAATTGCTGCATTTGAACAAATGAAGGTCTTAAAGATTGGTATTGTTCAGCAAACGCTCTGCTTGCTTCCCCTTCCCATGCACCTTCCAGTTCACGAATCATATTATCCAAACGGACAATCTGATCCCCAACCTGGCTGCTTTCTCCATTATAACGGTTAGACATGCCTACTAATTCTGCTGGTGTAACGCGAATAACTCCTGACATTCAAATCTCTCCTTTTCAATAGGTTACTATTATTGTAAAAATACACAATTAAAAGGTCAATTACTTACTTGCAAAAAATAACAAAACAGTTATTTATACCCACCAATACCCAATTTCGAGATACTTAAACCAAAATTGGTATTTTTTTCATAGGTTTTTTCTAATTTTTTGTTATTCACTCATTTTAAAATTCAAATTTTCTACCTTTTTATTACTATCATGGCAGTCAAAACTCGTCAAATCGCTTGAGTGGCCTTGTCGAATTATGTCTGTGGTTTTATTCCTATTAATCTATAAACCCCCAATTGTATTTTATAGGCAGAATTACCTTATTATTTATATTTTAATTAAACTTTGTTGAGCCCTTTTTTTCCTAAAATCACCCTTCCGGCTTTTGTAGTTCTTTTGAATCATTTTCAAGAAAAAATTTCCGTGTTCTTAAAGCAAAAAAAAGATACAGCTGAATCGCTGTATCTTTTAACAACCTATTTATTCCTCAACCACCTTAGCATCCTTCAGCATTTCATCCGTTAAAGCGACTCCCTGCTCCTCAGCTGCTTTTTTGTTAATCACCAGCTCAAGACTTTCAGGGTAGCCAACAGGAATCTCACCAGGCTTTTTGCCTTCAAGGATATCAACGGCCATTTGGCCAGTAGAGTATCCAAGATCATGATACTCAAAACCATAGGAAGCAAATCCGCCCCGTTTAACCGAATCGCTTTCTCCAACAAATGCTGGAATGTCTTTCTCATTGGCTACGTTCAGCACAGATTCAAGGGCAGATACAACTGTATTGT
Organism: Cytobacillus pseudoceanisediminis; assembly: GCF_023516215.1. Lineage (NCBI taxonomy): Bacteria > Bacillati > Bacillota > Bacilli > Caryophanales > Bacillaceae > Cytobacillus > Cytobacillus pseudoceanisediminis. The sequence goes on from NZ_CP097349.1 coordinate 3,852,427, forward strand.
CCTTAGGGATGTAGAACACGTCAGCACGGCCGACTAAGGATTCTGCAGCCTGCTTTACCTCGGAGCTTGTTGAAATAGTCGTTTCAACCGCTTCAAGTCCTGCTGCCTCGATGGCTTCTTTCGCATGCTTAACATTTACTACTGAGTTTGGCTCCCCATCATTGTAGATGATGCCGACCTTCTTGGCTTCCGGTACAAATGTATTAATGGAGTCAATCGTTTTTTTGATGGCATCCGGATGTGTATCAGATGTACCCGTTGCATTCCCGCCTGGCTTTTCCATGCTTTCCACAAGCTCAGCACCAACAGGATCAGTGATGGCTGTAAAAAGGATTGGAATATCCTTTGTGGATTGCACAACTGATTGTGCACTGGCAGTCGCGATAGCAAGAATCAAATCATTCTTGTCCGCTACCAGGTTCTGGGCAATGGACATATTATTGTTCATATCCCCCTGGGCGTTTTGGAAGTCGATTTTAAGATTTTTTCCTTCTTCATAACCAGCATCTTTCAATGCGGCAATAAATCCCTCTCTCGCAGAATCCAATGATGGGTGCTCCACAATTTGCGTGATCCCGATTTTTACGGTTTTCTTTTCTGACGATTCCCCGCTGGTTTCCTCATTTCCTGATCCACAGGCAGCCAGCATTAATAATGCGCTGCTTGCTAGGATGGCTAACATTTTCTTCATCCAAATATCCCCCCGACAGTCATTCAGTTTTTAAAATTTTTATAATATTTTGATATTAACACGTTTAATAAGTAGGTAACAATAGCTAATCCCACTTTTTGTTAGATAAATTGACATTAACAGTTTTAGAAGGCTCTATTTGCGAAAGACTATAATAAAATATAGGGAGGGATGAGATTGGAATTCGATTGGATTTGGAACTCAATCCTTGTCGTCATCGGGGGCACCCTGTTATTAAGGATCGCTGGCAGAAAGTCTATTTCACAGATGACATTAGCTCAGGTAGTAATCATGATTGGCATCGGTTCACTATTAATTGAACCGGTTTCAGGGGAAAGCATTTGGACTACTCTTGCAGTAGGACTCATCCTTGTACTCACCCTAGTTGTCATGGAATATGCACAAATGAAATCAGACAAATTTGAGAAGTTTATCACTGGGCAATCCAAAATTATCATAGAAGATGGAAAATTAAATGAACAGAATCTGAGAAAACTCCGGTTTACTGTGGACCAGCTTGAAATGAAGCTGCGTCAGCATAATGTTGCAGTTATCAGCGATGTAAGATGGGCAACCCTGGAGGCGAACGGACAAGTGGGCTATGAATTAAAAGAAGAAGCCCAGCCTGTAACGAAAAAGGAATTCCTTCAGCTGCAGGCTGATGTCCAGCAGCTGATTCATTTACTGGAACCCGCCTTTGCCAAGGGCTTCTCTGTCCATATGGTTCCTGAAAACGAAGAGGATATTTTTACAGAAGTCGCAGAAGAAACGACTGATAGTGTACCAGATCGACTGCAGTAAGAATGAAGCTGATTCCCATTGGGACTCAGCTTCTTTTGACTATGTTAACGAATTGGCACCCTGTTAGGGATTTCATTATATTCATCCGGATTCAAATCATACACACTGCCATCTGCCACACCATTGATAATCCCCATGACACCTGTTTCTACTGTCTTAACCAGCTGACCTTTCATCTTTTGTCCATAGTTATGTGTCTGCCCTTTTACCTCAAATAGGACAACCCCGCTGCCGTTCAAGGCAAAGGAGCCCAAGGCAGTTCCAGGCAAGTCTAACTCCTGGTCATATAAAGAAATATTGGTAAACACTGAATTTCCTTTTTCCTGAAGTGCATCATAAAGGGCGACGTTTAACTGGCGTGAAAAATCAAAGCGGTAATTCTCCGCATATTGGCTATATTTTGCACCCTCCGCAGAACTTGGATCCGGAACAAAGTCTGCTGAAATGGACATTGTTACATCTTCATCTGTTCCTTCAATCTTATAGAAATTCTGGTGATGAAGATCTAAAAAGACTTCAACATGACCAAATTCCTCTTGAAGACTCTTATAAACATCCCGGACTGTTTGCGATTCAGGCGTAATATACCAGCCTGGAGTGCTTGAATTGCCAGGGAAGTCCTCCGCCTTCGGAACATAATTTAAATCCGGGTTAAAGTCACGGTTTACATCGAATCCTGGTGCTGCAGAATAGTCGTCCCCCTGAAGGCTGCGTGTGTAATAATTCCAGGTGGGCTGTGCATTATGTAATTGAGGAAACTGTTCCTGAACCTCTTCCCAGGTCATTACATTGCCGCGCCTGTCCAATTCGGAACCATCGGCATTCATCATCGGGATTGCGACAATCGTTAATTCTTCTCTAATCCTTTTCGCATCTGCTGATTGACTTGACCCCAAATATTGAAGAATATTCAGCAACGCGACAGTGCCGGTCTTTTCATTGCCATGAATTTCGCTCTGCACTAGTACCACTTTATCTCCATGGCCTACACGTGCTGTAAAGATATCTCTCCCCTGATTCGTTTTTCCCGCAGATTCAACCTGAACCAGGCCGTTCGATGATTTTTCAATTTGAGTTAACTTTCTCTTTAATTCTTCATAATCAACAAAACCATTAATTGATACATTTTCTTCTGTCACAGGCTTTGCGCCCTCAGCAAAGCCGACTTGGGGTACGAGAATCGCTGCTGCCAGTGCTGCTGAACTAAGTACTTTCCATAATGATTTCTTCTTCATTTTTAAGCCTCCTCTGATCTATTAATTCGATATCCGAATTATTTCTATCATGCCTTTTTAATAGGAGGATGTAAATCTGCTAAAAGAATTAATATTCTGAATAATAAATATCCTACATTTTCCTTATTAGTTAAGACTTTCATCATATATGAAGAGTCACTCAAATATATTCTTAGGAAAATTCATTAGCCGTTACACAAACTTGTGTTATTAATCTGATTCATTTTCTGCCTTATCAAGCATCTCAGCCACGGCATGCCGCCGGCCATCCTCATTTTCATAATAAACCTATTATTCCTCCTGAATTCAGCAGGTAAATCATTGCCGAATTCAAAAGGGAAAGCCCCTTTATGAGCTTCCCCTGATATTTATTAATAAGGGTATCCAAATCCTGGTCCACAGCAAGGTCGCGGGTAATAAAGCGGCGGCGGTGGAGGATACCAATAATATGGACGCGGGTAGAATAAAGCAGTGCCCAATAAACCTCCTGCTAACCCGCCTAAAAAGGGCAGACCAAAGAATCCAAAAAACCGCTGATCCTGCGGCTGATAGGGGCCTCTGTAAGGGTACATCCGTTCATACCTCCATTTCCTCTATATATGGCTTACACTATTTTTATATGCGTGAAAATGGGTTTGGCTTGGGCAAATTCATTACATATGGAGGGGGAATGTTTGGGACATATTAAACGAAAAACCTTGAAAGGCATAGCCGATTCAAGGTTCAAAAAAATATATTATATTTTTAGAAATCCCAACTACTTCACCTGGTGATTTATTAATAATGCTTCTTTATTGGATTGCCTACAATGCCTTACTGAATATATTCTTTTTCCGTATAATAAAGCATTACTTAAAGAATAGTAATATCTGTGTCTTATCCATCAACTTCGTCTATTCTTCATTCTTAATACTTATTAAGCTTTGTTTTACTCATAATTTGTAGCGGCAATAAAGTCAAAAGCATCAGTTGAAGTAATTTCATTGTTATACTCAAAATTATATATCAGGATTACGGCATTATATGAATTTTTAAGGTCTATACTTTTCTTGATTTTTGGGATAATAATTTCTTCATACGAACACCCATCTAATAATGTCGAAATATCACTACTGCTATTCTTATAAACTACTTTCTCTATAGTATCCTCATCTGTTTCATCCATATCAATATTAAAATCGATAAAAAATTTGGATGGGACAGACTCACCATCCTCATCATAGGTTAAATCTACATACTTTTCTATAGAGTCTTCTTCTTTAATATTACCTAACCAAATAGAAACCCATCCTTGTTTTTCCATTATAGTATCCTCCTATTTTAATCTCAGATCATCCGGTAAAGACGAAACCCCACCCTCAAGTCTATAATTAGCCCAATTATTAAGTCGTCAACAAATGAATTATAATCGTTAGATGTATCTATTATTGCCAATAATTCATTATGTGCTTTAGTTGAACCTAACCCTCCATGAACACCGTTTGGATTGACAAACTTAACATCAGATATAGCTGTTCGTAAATCTTTAATCTCTTCAGCACTAATGTTCCAATGCTTAAATTGCGGAGCTCTTGAAACTAAGTGCCACTCGTGTAAACCTCCAGGCTCTCTAAGCTGACGTTCAATTTTCTTTCTAATCTTTTTATCTTTCCAAAGTTCATTTAGTTCACTACTTGTTAGGGAATTGAAGAATCTATTGAAGTTCCCACTCTTTGCAGTAGGTATATCATCGACAGTTAATTTGGTTCTGTCCTTTATATTTTCAGCATTATCAATTCTCTTTCCATCCTTCTTCCCCGGCAAAACCACATGGCCCTTTTCCTCTTTCAATATCCTGACAAGCGCATCAAAGTCTGCCTTATTGATGCTTTTCCGTATAACCTTGGTTCCTTGTTTTCGGACAACAGCCGCCAGCGACAGGTATTCGAGAATTTCAAGCGGGGTTCCATCAGCTATGGAGTCCAGTTCCCGTACTCCTCCCACGCGATCTTCTGGAATGGAATCAACGAACTCGTAAGCTTTTCCTTTTTCAGCATAGTACTCTCTGACGATCCGGCCATCATCATATAGATGGAACTTGCCGCCCTGGTTCTGACTGCCTATGCCGTGTTCATCTATAACTTCAACAGTCAGGATCTCTCTGCCGCTCAAAGAGGTGAATTCCTCTGGGCTGATTTCTTTATCGTTTAGCTTTGCCAAAGATTTCAAAGCTCTTAACTGATATTGGATGGTCTTGTTTTCGTAGTTACTCTGCCAGATAGCCCAAATGGAATAAGCACCAGGCGGCAGCATCTGACTCAGGGCAGTTATGCCCAGTTCTTTAAGGAATTCCGGTGAGCGCATGGAATTTCCTGCTTTATGCCTGATGCCTTCTAAAAGCTCTCCATAGATTGGGCTGGAGTGAAGCTGCTTAACGGAATAGCCGGATATACTAAGATTTCCACTCTGAAAGTGGCTGGAGATTTCATCGATGTAGGTCTGCATCAGGTGAAGATCCTGCTCAATTGGATCAAGTGCCAGTGTTTGCTGGCCGTCAAAGGTAATAAGGTCATCAACCGTATTTCGCCGGTGAAGTTCCGCTCTCCTTACATGTGCCGAAAACTCCCCATCCTGCAGGTGAGGGAGACTGACAATATCAGAAACTTTCTGCATCACCGCATTTGTCTCTTCTGTTAGGCTTGTGGTGATAGATTCTGTTTTTACCAGGCCCTGTGCCGCTTCTCCATCCAAAAGCTCTGACGGATGAATCCATTGCTTGCCGGCTCGAGCATCTGAAGTGAAGTAGCTATTCTTTTTAAAGTATTTTGATAGTCTGCAAGAAAACCTTCAAAAAATAAGAGAAAAGGAGAATGACATTCACGAAAAAAAGCCTGAATAGCGGCTGCTCCCTCTCCCCGAAAGGAGTCCTCAAGCGAAGTGATACCTTCTACATCACGTGCAATGTTTCTTATCTGCTCTTCTAAGGAGTACAGACTGGAATGAAGCTCCTTCAATCCGCTATGCAACTCCCGTGCATCTAATACCTTCAGTATAAATCGCCTCCTGCCATTCGACAACTGCAATAGAGGTACTTCTAAGAGCCCCTCACTAGCATTTTCCATAATTTATACTTTACACCAAAAATAAGAGTAATTTTATCACGAATAGGATTATTTTTACACTTTTGTATAATACAGTAATAATTACCCATCGACACAATAATCAAAATGAGAAAATCGTATCATTATTACATTATTTCCCTGTGATATAGTAAAATGGATTCTATTTTATGGATGTATAATATGAAAATTGCAGTATATAGAGGTGATTTTTCATGTCTTTAGGATATTACTACAGTTTATTGGCGAAGAAACAAAACAAGCTTCAGCGACTGCTGGCCTGTAAGGGAGAGCTTCAAGGAAAACAGCAGGAGTTTAACCACTATCGGCATACCGTCACAAAGCCGGATCTTTCTCCTTTCACCTGGCAGGGAAAGCTGGCAGGTGAATTTGAGGACATCCGGTTTGAACAAATGCTTGCGAGTTACACTGACATCGAATCAAATCAGTTTCTTGAGGTGTTTTCAGCCATAGACCGGAAGCTGCAGCAGATCCAGCAGGAAATCTATTCTATCAAACAAACGATTGCTTCCCTGGAAGCGCAGCTTGCAGCGGAGAGGTCGAAGAAATAATAAGGAGGTACTGAGAATGGATACCGAGATTAAGCTAAGGATAAGTGATATAGAACAGGCACTCACCAACCTTCAAACCTCCGCTAACGGACTCCAGCCAACCCTTCCATCCACTATTGGGGAGAATAATGTCCTTGATTTCATCAATAAATTGAATGCTTTAAATAGGCAGCTTCAGCAGGTGACAGAGGCGTATAAATCTGTATTGCTGCAAAACGAAGAAACAACGCGACAATCCGTGCAATTCTTAGATGAATCGGATCGGCTGCTATCCAGGGGAATACATGGAGAAACTGGCAGAAGAATTCCGTAGCCATTACTATTAAACAAAGAAGAAGCTTCCCACAATCAGTTTATGGGAAGCCTCCATTAATATTTTCCAGCCTATTGCTGGATTTACTTCATTAGGAACCTATAATACTATACTTGTGATTTCTCATTTTCAGGAAAATCTCCAAGTGTTCTTTTAAGAATCCGACATAACGGTCGACCTCTTCTATCGTAGAGTAGGGAGAGATCGAGAAAAATTTATGTGCGTACACCGGCAGCTGCTTGTTTGAGTCTGCCGCTTCCACAAGTCGCTGCTTTTTTGTATTTCCAAAAAAGACAGTATTTCGTTCAGCACCAATTACCTCTGCAAACTCGTCATTAAATTGATTAATTTCCATTATTTCTTCCACAGGTAAATGTCCGTTCAATTCATTATCCCATTCAGTCTTTTCAGGGTAAAAGCGGAATGTTGTAATAGGAGAAATTTCATTCGTTACTGCCACATTCGAAACTTCTCTTGTTAACATCTCTCTAAATGCAATATTGACACGGATATAATTGGCCAAAAGCTCTTGATAGCCTTCCATTCCAAATGCTAATAACGATGCATAAATCGCCAAAGCACTTCCCATCCGCGAGCATTCCAGTGTGAAGCCTGTATGATAGCTGCCATACCCACGATTCCCAACATAAGGCGTTTCCGCTGCATCTAAGTCTACATACTTAAGATATTCTCTGTTTTTAATTAAAAATAAACTTGTGATATATGGGGTTTGTCCAAGCTTATGGAAATCAAAGACCATACTATCTGCAAGCTTTATCTGTTTGAACTTATGCTGATAGGATCTTAAAACCTTCTTAACATTGTCTTCAAATCTCAGAGGGTTGCTTTCAAAATCGTAATGGTTAAAGAAGGTATACATGCCGCCCATGGCCGAATCTGCATGGATATAGATCGGAAATACGCCATGGGTGCGTTCCAAGTCTTCTGCTATCCGCTTAATCCCCTCAATGTCATCAACCCCAAATGTATCAGTCGTTCCCATTGTGGCAAGTACATAAAGAGGAACACCGCCTTTGGCAATAACAAGCGCCATTTTCTCTTTTAAATCGTCGAGATTCATAGAATGATCAGCATTCGCTTTTATCCGAATCATGTTTTTCACGCCAATCCCTGCAGCTTCTACAGACTTATACAGACTATAGTGTGATAGCTCTGAACAGAAGCAATAGAGATTTTGCGGTACACCATTTTCATTTGAAGACGGAGCGTACCGTGCAATGGCAAGTCGCAAAGAATTAAAAACAGCGCCTTGTCCTCCCCAGGTTGTATACCCTGCACTAATGCTCTCATCGTATCCGATTAATTTGGATAGCATACTGGTTATTTCGATTTCTGCTGCAGCCGCAGCCGGTCCTTCCACATCCCAAAGATTGTTCCCATTGACCAGGACCATTACTAAGTTCCCGATCATACTGGCTATATTCGGAAGGGGCGCTGCGTTGGCTACATAATTTCGATTGACGTAGCGGTGTCCTTCTGCCAATTTAAGAAGCTCCTGAATCACTTGTTCTATCGGCACACCCTTTTTCGGAACATCGGCCTTTTCAATGATACGATTATAGTAATCCTCTGAGTACTCGGGCATTATTCCCAGTGTTAGTTTGTTGGGATCCTTTAACTCATCTATTTTCGTTAAGATCGTCTTAAAGTAAGACAATAATTCCTCTCTTTGGAGTTCATTCCCATCCATACTGGGAAATAACTTTTGTATTTCCTTCATCCTGTACCTCCTGGATGCTTTTTCTTGAAGCAGTTTTATCTAAAGATCCAATAAAAAAGTCCACACAGGTGGACAAATCAGTGCCTAATTAAGCCTTTTGGCAACCTTGCTGCCATAAAAATATTCCCTATTAAACAGAAGGAATACTGTAATATTTATTGATCCTTTCTTTTATAAGGACTAATTCGGGCATCAAAGGGAAGCTTCCCACAGGCTGCATTTACCTGAAAGAAGCACCTTTATATTAATCAGCCAGCAAAGCAACGATCTTTATACTGCTGCACTGAGCTTTTTATCAGCAATTTGACCATGAGCTGCCTCTGTTTCAGCACCATGATTCCATACAAATATTAACTTGTTTACATCATCTGTTAGCTCTACAAGATTCTTTGCTACCTGGACAAGTTTTTGCATTGCAGTCAGTTCATCATCACTAATTTCGATTAGCTCCTCAAACATTTCAACAGATTCCCGTGAGATTGAGGCAATCTCAACAATTGTTGCCATGATCTGCTGCGAAGCAGAAGATAATTCCTGTGTACTCGCAGAAGAGTTTTCATTATTTTCAGCAATAATTTTTGTAGTAGCCAGAATTTGTTTGAACATGGACCCAACTTCTACAAGGGTGGTATTTGTATCTTTCAATTCCTCTGTTCCCTGCTGCATGGAGTTCACGACTATCCCAGTTTCCTCCTGTATATTCTTTACAATGTTTGATACTTCAGAGGAAGACTGCCGTGATTGTTCGGCCAATTTTCGAACCTCATCAGCAACGACTGCAAATCCTTTGCCATGCTCTCCCGCACGGGCCGCTTCTATGGCCGCATTCAATGCCAATAAATTAATTTGTTCTGAAATCCCTGTAATCACTTTTACAATCGTGCCGATTTCATGAGATTTTTCTCCGAGTTTATTTATGGCATCAAATGTTATATTTACCGTTTGATTAAACTGATTCATTTTATCTAAGGAATCCTTTAGCTTCTCGTTTCCTTCCTGCGTCAGTTCTAAGGTAGTATTCGATTGTTCTGAAATCTGAAGGGATCTCACGGATAGATCTTCGATAGCCTGTGTCATTTCCTCCATAGATGCAGCACTTTCTTCTGTTGCTGCCAATTGTTTCGTCAACCCTCTGCCTACCTCATCAATTGCCGCTCTAACAATATCCGCTTTTTCAGAAGCATATTCACCGACTTCAGTAAGATTTTCACCTTTTTCATGAACATCTTTTGAATAGGAAAAAACTTTTCCCTTACAAGGCCGAAATAGTCGATTAGCCCATTAAATACAGCATGTTTAGAGCTTCGTTCATCAACCTTCGCTGCAATTTTACCTGCTGATAATTCTTCCATTCCATTTATTATTTCCTTATGAATATGGAGATGGTGTTTTAATGAAAAGTATCGATAGGCAAAAAACACCGATACTCCCATTAAAATAATATTGATGCCTAGCATAATCGCTTCCATTATAATAAATCCCCTAACATCTATTTAATTAAATTAGACTTTATATGTAATTTAAAGCTCTTTTATTAGGATATATGTTCCATCTGCTACATTTGCAGGAATACCACTCAGCTTATTATTATCCTGATATTTATGGACAATATAATTTCCTTCAGTATCTTTATATTTTTTCATATTATGATATTTTTCCATGACCCGTATTGATTTAGGGTTGGTTGCTTCACCTAAAACAGCCTTTAATCCTTGGGATGATGCTTTTGCGATTAATCTATTTCCTAGCTGCTGAATAATTTCATGACGATTATGTTCAGCTATTACGCCTAACATGAAAAGGTGTAATAGTTCTCCATCCTTGATTTCATGTCCATTCTGTTTTTTATAATCTTCCATAAAACGTTTATCTACATCTTCCAAAACACGGAGAATTACATTCATATCATAAAAAGAACCTTCAAATATGTCTTCTCCGATTATCTCAGGTGCATTTGTATCTCCCGCAAGTACACCGACAACTTTATGATTAGCATCCTTTGCAACTGCGCAATATCCCTGTTCAATCGTAGAGTCTAAATAATCCTTGGTAAATTGATAGAAATCCTCATAGCCTATATTCAATTGTCCTACCATTGGCTCCTGAACCCATTTCCCTGCAACCTCCACTCCTATGAATGTTCGAGCCAGACAATCAGCTGCTTTCACAATTAATTCTGGCTGATCCTTCTTTATAATTTCGTATGTATATAGCTCTAGTGTTGTTTGCACTTCTTTACTCCCTTTCAAATGTAAAATAATGATCCCCTAATCATTGTCACGAACATTAGATGCCATGAGGCACTTTATCAACAAACGTACCTGAGAACTCAATTCTCTCAAGTGCATTCCTGATTTGCACCTGCGCAATTTTAGATGACGGTTTTACTACAAGAATATCCTTAAATCCCAATGAAGAATAAAATTGCATTGTCTGTTCAAGCTGTGGAACCACCTTTGATGGGACAGGTGTTTGATGGGTCCCGTCTACAACAAATGTATAACTTTGCCTTGATACCTTACTAATCGTATCCTGTAAATCTATCATATAACCTTCCGCATCCTCCTCTCTCATTAACCCATGAACCTGTACATGAACTTCCTTTGCGGCCTCATTAATGGCCATTTTGTATTTTTTCTTATCTACAACTATCATCGCTGATCTCCTTTGCCTGTATTCTCCATCATTTTTGCAGCTATTTAAAAGGTGTCCAAAAAAAAGACTATCCCCAAATAGACAGGGATAGCCAAATAAACGTTCTTTATTATCCTTGGCAACCCGACTGTCATTACCCTGGAGGATTTTAGACTCGTAGCTTTGCGTCCTTACCTTTCGATAAGTTTGCCTTTTCAATTTTATTGAATATAGGACTAATTTCACGATTATATTTTACTATACTATTATAAAGAACTTGCCATTTTTTGTCGATACTTGTAATTTTTATTTCTGCATCCAATTTTATCTGGAAGAGTATGTCCCCATGTTAAAGAAATAAAAAAGGCTTCCCATAAGTTTAGTCAACTTATGAGAGGCCTCAATTAAATACCTTTATGTTAACAAAATATCAGCATTCTACATTCACCTCGCCAGCGCAAATTCGGCCGGTAAAAATCAACTTCATGCTTCTCAAATCTCCAGCCAAATTTAATTAACGTATCCCTTTTCAAAAAAGCGAAAATAAAAGAAATAATTTATAGAGCTGATGTATTTTGTTATTCTAGTAAATATGCATATTGGGCAGCTTAGGAGTGGATTTAACTGTGAACAAAAAAGACATCGCACAGATTCGGAAACAATTTAAATTAAATAATGACTTACTAAAGATCTCAGATATTTTTAATGTCTATATTATGAAGGAATCAAGTGAGATTTATCATTATGAAAGCCAGCCCTTTGAAATGCTGGACCAGGATCAGCAGGAGCTATTTATGGATAACTTCAAAAAGCTGCTTGGCGGCCAATTGGATGAAAAGCTCTTTGAATTAAAGTTTCAGAGGGATGCCGAAAACAGCAGTCAACTCATCCTGCATCAGGGATTGCTAAGCAGTGATGCTGAAGGCTGGATGGATCAAATGCTTCAGATAGTCGGCAAAATGCTGGGAATCCGGCAATATGAAAAGGATATTGTCGTTACATTCATTCGCGGGGAGTATCTTAAGCCAATGAAACGCCGCAACGCAGAAGCCGAGGAAAGTGAACGGGATGCCGTTTATTCTCATCCCTTTATTCTCTGCAGCATAAATAACACTCAAGAACCGAAGAAAGAATTGCTTTTTGACTATGTAGAAAAGGAATTTAAATATCATTTTACCGTTGATCCGATTATCAACCTCAAGGCTCCCATTTCAGGGTTTCTATTTCCTTGCTTTACCGATCATGCAGCTGATGTCAATCACGTCTTGTATTCAGCAGGCAAGGTACATGAGCCCGACTACCAGTTCATAGTGGACGTTTTAAACGGGGAAGAAACGATGACGGCGCAGGATGATAAAATCGTTTTTGAGGAAATTATTAAAGACGTAACAGGAGATCAGCTAAGCACAGCAACCCTTTCCAACGTATATGAAGAGATTAACCGTATGATCGTGGAAAACGAAGAGGATGAACCGCCGAAGCTGGATTCCAAAGACGTAGAACGCGTTTTAAAAGTGAGTGGTCTCGAAGATATTAATTCAGAAAAGGTCCAATCCGCTTATCAAAAAATCATCGATGATGACAAATATGAAATAAAGGCAACCAGCGTCCTGCCCAAATTTAATTCAAAATCAATAAAAATCAGCACGAAGGCAGCCAACATATCCATCTGCCCGCAAGATCTTCGATATGTAAAACAAGTCCATTTTGACGGCAAGCGCTATCTGATGATCGAAGTGGAAGAAGATACTGTGATTGAAGGCTTCACGATGATTCCCGAAACTTTTGGCGGGGGTTCGGACAAAGAATAAATAAAAAAAGGAATTCCCGAATAGGAATTCCTTCAGACTGTCGACAAACTCGATGAAAATCGTGCTTGTCTGCAGTCTTTTTTATTTTAAAATAGAAGTAATACAATGCTTGAGGTGATTTAAATGCTTTCAAAACATAATCCAATTCAACGGGATCAAATTGAAATGGTTGCTTTAGACGAACTTGTACCGGCGGACCATTTGGTCCGCAAAATTGAAGCGGCGATTAATTTCTCATTCATCTATGACTTGGTAAAAGATAAGTATTCAGAAAAAGGCCGCCCAAGTATTGACCCTGTAATATTAATTAAACTCACATTTATTCAATATACCTTCGGTATTCGCTCCATGCGTCAAACAATTGAAGAATTGAAAACGAATATGGCTTATCGATGGTTTTTAGGATATGGCTTTCACGATAAAGTTCCTCACTTCTCAACTTTCGGTAAAAATTATGAGCGCCGATTTAAAGACACCGATCTCTTTGAACAAATATTTTACCGAATCTTAAAAACCGCAGCTGAAAAGAATTTAATTAGTGCTGAACACGTTTTTGTAGATTCTACTCATGTAAAAGCGAGTGCAAATAAACGCAAATTTGAAAAGAAAGTTGTTCGAAAAGAAACCCGTGCTTATCAAGAACGCCTTCAAGAGGAGATTAACCAAGACCGCGAGGATCATGGAAAAAAGCCGTTTCCACCAGATAAGTTTGATAAAGAAGAATACAAAGAAATCAAGGAAAGTACAACAGATCCAGAGAGTGGCTACTATGTAAAAGATGAGCGTACAAAACAGTTCGCTTATTCTTTCCATGCGGCCGCAGACCGCAACGGCTTCGTGTTAGGCGCAATTGTAACCCCTGGTAACACGCATGATAGTCATATTTTAGAGCCATTGGTAGAACAAGTTATTGAGAAAGTTAGTAAACCAAAAGCTGTTGCGGCAGACGCAGCCTATAAAACACCTGCTATCACGAGCTACTTATTGAAAAACGACATCACACCTGCTTTACCTTACACACGACCTCGCACAAAAGAGGGTTTCTTCAGAAAACATGAGTATGTTTATGATGAGCATTTTGACTGTTACATTTGCCCAACTGGTGAGATATTAAAATATACTACAACTACAAAGGAAGGGTATCGTCAATATAAATCAGATCCTCGAATTTGTGCTGGATGCCCTTTCTTGTCTCAATGCACACAGAGTCAAGCACATCAAAAACTGATTCAACGTCATGTGTGGGAGGAACATGTGGAAGAAGCAGATCATCTTCGCCACCATCAAGACGTCAAACCGATCTATGAAAAACGCAAAGAAACAATTGAACGAGTATTCGCAGATGCAAAAGAAAAGCATGGCATGCGTTGGACAACCCTCAGGGGACTTAAAAAAATGTCGATGCAGGCGATGCTTACTTTCGCTGCCATGAATTTGAAGAAAATGGCCACCTGGACTTGGCAAGGTCCAGAAATGGCCTAAATGATAACCTCGGAGAGGTCTGCAATTCTCTGTAATTACTTGAAGTCCTACAAAAAATGAAAAAAGAGTTCGGAATGAGACTATTCCGAACTCTTTTTGTCTACAAACTGAAGGAATTCCCGAATAGGAATTCCTTTTTTGTTTGTTATAAACAGTTTTGGGAACAGCAGGACAAGAAAACCTGTACCTATGTCCTGGTGGATGATGCTTTAAAACGTTGGGTTCAACGCTTTAAATTACATCATGCCGCCCATTCCGCCCATGCCGCCCATATCAGGCATTGCAGGAGCAGCGTTTTCTTCCGGCTTGTCAGCAACTACTGCTTCAGTAGTTAAGAACATAGCTGCAACAGATCCAGCGTTTTGAAGAGCTGAACGAGTTACTTTAGTTGGGTCAACGATACCAGCTTCGATCATGTTTACCCACTCGCCAGTAGCAGCGTTGAAGCCAGTTCCAACTGCTTCGCGCTTTAAGCGGTCAACAATGATAGAACCTTCTAGACCGGCATTGTGAGCAATTGTGCGTACAGGCTCTTCCATCGCACGCAATACGATGTTAACACCAGTTGCTTCATCGCCTTCAGCCTGGATAGCAGCCACTTTATTGTATACGTTTAGAAGGGCAACACCACCACCGGAAACGATGCCTTCTTCTACAGCAGCACGTGTAGAGTTAAGGGCGTCTTCGATGCGAAGCTTGCGCTCTTTTAATTCAGTTTCAGTAGCAGCACCAACTTTAACAACTGCAACACCACCAGCAAGTTTAGCAAGGCGCTCTTGTAATTTTTCGCGGTCAAATTCAGAAGTTGTTTCTTCCATTTGAGTGCGGATCTGGTTCACACGTCCGCCGATTTGCGCGCTGTCTCCAGCACCCTCAACGATTGTAGTGTTTTCTTTTGTAACAACTACTTTAGTAGCGCGTCCTAAAGAGTCGATTGTAGCAGACTTAAGGTCACGGCCTAACTCTTCAGTGATTACTTCACCGCCAGTCAGGATCGCGATATCTTCAAGCATAGCTTTGCGGCGGTCACCGAAGCCAGGAGCTTTTACTGCTACCGCGTTGAAAGTTCCGCGAAGCTTATTCACAACTAGTGTAGCAAGTGCTTCACCTTCAACATCTTCAGCTACAAGCAATAAAGGCTTGCCTTGCTGTACAACTTGCTCAAGTACAGGAAGGATTTCCTGGATGCTTGTGATCTTCTTATCAGTGATTAAGATATAAGGGTTTTCAAGAACCGCTTCCATCTTATCAGAATCTGTAACCATGTATGGAGAAGCATATCCGCGGTCGAATTGCATACCTTCAACCACATCAAGCTCAGTTGTGAATCCTTTAGATTCTTCGATTGTGATAACACCATCGTTGCCAACGCGCTCCATTGCTTCAGCGATCAGCTGGCCAACTTCATTGTCAGCAGCAGAGATTGCAGCAACCTGAGCAATAGATTCCTTATTTTCGATTGGCTTAGAAATAGCTTTTAATTCTTCTACAGCTGTAACAACTGCTTTTTCGATTCCTTTGCGGATGCCCATTGGGTTAGCGCCTGCAGTTACGTTCTTAAGGCCTTCACGGATCATTGCCTGAGCAAGAACAGTTGCAGTTGTTGTACCGTCACCGGCAACATCATTTGTTTTACTTGCTACTTCAGCAACAAGCTTCGCACCCATGTTTTCGAATGCATCTTCAAGCTCGATTTCTTTCGCAATTGTCACACCATCATTGGTGATAAGTGGAGAACCGAATTTCTTCTCAAGAACCACGTTGCGTCCTTTAGGTCCAAGAGTTACTTTTACCGCATTTGCAAGGGAATCCACACCGCGAAGCATCGCGCGGCGAGCTTCTTCACTAAATTTAATCTCTTTAGCCATTGATAAAAACCTCCTCAAAAATTTTAGCTTTATTCTTTAATAATCTTCGTCTGATCGGCGATTAGCCAATTACAGCAAGAATGTCATTTTCGCGTAAAATTAAATACTCTTTGCCTTCGTACTTCACTTCAGTACCAGCATATTTTGAGAAGATGATACGATCGCCGTCAGCAACTTCAAGGGCAACACGCTCACCATTTTCAAGAACGCGGCCAGTTCCTACAGCTACAACTTTACCTTCTTGAGGCTTTTCTTTAGCAGTGTCCGGCAGTACGATGCCGCTTGCAGTTTTTTCTTCAGTTTCAACAAGCTCGATAATAATTCGATCACCTAGTGGCTTTAACAAGTGAAACAACCTCCTCAAATAATATGTAAATATTTTTATTTATTAGCACTCTCTCTGTATGAGTGCTAACACAATTATTATATTAATGAATCTCATTTCTATTTGCAAGGGTGAAGCTTAAATTTTTTAGAAAAAATTTCATTCGCCCATACACGCTATTTTTCGACACAGACAACCTCTTAAGTATGCTTCGGAACTCTTCACTTTACCCATAGTATTTTCCTGCTTTGATGCTGATATTTGAAACCCGCTCCTTATTAAGAGTACAATGGCTTTAGGACTTGTTTTCCAACACTCAGAATAAGGAGTATAACATTTTGAAGAAGGAATATTGGTTTATATTAATAGCTTATATTGCCATGCAGCTGTCCAGTTTGTTTGGCGTTCCGCTTGTGTTATTTATTGCAGATGCCCTTGGACAGAACCCCGAAAACATGCAGATCCTGGCTGTAGCCTACTGGCTTGTCATCAGTTTTACGGTTACACTGATCATTACGCTTCTATTATTAAGAAAAGAGATGAAAAAAGGCCTGGATAGGGATGCATCTTCCGCAGCAAGCTCAGCGGGCTGGGCAGTTGGGGGTATATTTTTGGCCCTGATCGCTCAAGCTACTGCTGCCAGCATTGAAAATATGATTGGGATTGAAATGGGATCTGAGAATACGCAGCAGATTATCCGGATTATTGAAGCATCGCCAATCGTTATCTTAATTAGTTCGGTCATTGGGCCAATACTTGAGGAGATTGTCTTTAGAAAAGTTATTTTCGGTTCTCTCCATAAGCGCTTCAACTTCTTCTTATCGGCCCTGATCAGCTCAGTCATTTTTGCACTTGCCCATTTCGAGCCTGAACATGTACTGCTGTACTCGGCAATGGGGTTCACCTTTGCTTTCTTATATGTCAAAACGAAGCGGATTATTGTGCCGATTTTTGCCCATGTGGCGATGAACACCTTTGTTGCGGTTATCCAGCTGAATCAGGATAATATGCAAAAATGGTTAGAAGAAATGGAAAAAATGCAGAGCTTTATCAGCTTTTTCTAGCATAGGGAAATGCTTTGCAGAGTTTTAAACTTACTGGGGGATTTTGATGAGAAGCACACCTTTGTTTTCAGGCTTTATTTACATCCTTCTCGGATGCCTTTTCACTTTTATAGCCATACAGAATATCCAGCATGAAGAAACCTGGGGATTCTTTACTTATTTTCTGATTATAATTGCCACATTCGATTTTGGCACCGGACTGCGGATGGTTGGCCTGCATTTTAAAATGAAAAATAAAATGAAAAAATGAGCCCCCAAAAGGCTCATTTTTTTACATTTCTTCCGGATAGTTTTTCAGAAAATAAACCAGTGACTGCAATTCTACTGCCAGATCGATATGGTGAATCCGAATCGAGGCTGGCACAGTGAGCCTCGCAGGTGTAAAATTAAGGATTCCTTTTATTTTCGCATTCACCATCCGATCGGTAATAGCCTGGGCAGGCGGTGCCGGCACCGTTAAAATCGCCACCTGAATATTATTATTTATAATAACTTCTTCAAGGTCATCCATATGATGGACCGGTACATCACCGATTTTCGTGCCAACCTTACTCTCATCAACATCAAAGGCTACTTCTATTTTGGTATTATTATTTTTAAGAAAATTATAGTTAAGAAAGGCTGTTCCTAAATTCCCTACCCCGATCAAAGCTACTTTAGTCAGCTCATCCTGGTCAAGAGTCTTCCGAAAGAAGCCCAGCAGGTAATTCACATTATATCCATATCCTTTTTTCCTAACGCACCAAAGTACGAAAAATCGCGGCGGATTGTTGCAGAATCTACCTTTACCGCCTCACTCAATTCTGCTGAAGAGACTCTTTGTTTGCCTGATGAGTGAAGGTTTTTAGAAAGCGGTAGTATAAAGGCAGCCGTTTAGCTGTTGCCTGCGGTATCTTAATTGGTTCATTGGCCATTCGTCCATCCCCATTTCTTATGATGAATTAATTTCTTTTAAAATCTCCGTTTTTTCCGCCTGTTTTCTCTATTAAAAAGGTTGGCCCAATCACCATTCCTTTATCTACAGCCTTGCACATGTCATAAACGGTCAGCGCACAGACAGAAGCGGCTGTTAACGCTTCCATTTCCACACCCGTATTTCCCTTCGTTTTTACAGAAGCAGTAATGATCAGGACATACTCTTCCTCTTCCGCCTTCCATGAAAATGAAATGTCCACGCCCTTAAGCGGCAGCGGATGGCACATCGGAATAATGTCCCATGTTTTCTTGCTCGCCATAATGCCTGCAGTTTGTGCAACAGCGAGTACATCCCCTTTTTCATAGAGTTGGATGTTATCTTTTCGTATATCTCCTGATTAAGAGTAATACTTGATTGAGCAATGGCTGTTCTTGCCGTTTCAGGTTTATCGCTGACATCCACCATTTTTGCCCTGCCCTCTTGATTAAAATGAGTAAAATCCGCCATTCAAAACACCTCTCTTCAAAATCATACACTATTTTTCTGTTACTTTGTATGTGCTTTGTATTGTTCCTCACATATTTATTTGCCTTTTGTCTTGATTGAATGCCCTGCAGAAGGGATTATAGTCCTGTCTCCTTTATTGCCGAACATATATGAATGAGTTACACTTACTCTATACCCGAGGTGAAAGAACATGATACTATTACAAGTCAATCAGCTGGCGAAAAATTTTGGCGCTGATCCCATTTTAACCAATATAAAGCTTGAAGTACAAACCAGGGACAGGATTGCGCTAGTAGGGCGCAATGGTGCAGGAAAGTCCACCCTTTTGAAAATTATTGCCGGACAAATGACATATGACTCCGGTGAGATTATAAAGCCAAAGGAAGTAACAATTGGCTATCTTGCACAAAATACCGGCCTGGAATCAGAGTTATCCATTTGGGATGAAATGCTGACTGTTTTTAGTCATCTGCAGAAGCAGGAAAAACAGCTTCGCAGCCTTGAAGAACAAATGGCAGACCCTGATATCCTAAATAACTCTGATGCCTATGAACGCATCTTAAAAGAATACGACAAGCTTCAGGTTGATTTCAAAGAAAATGGCGGCTATCAATATGAGGCAGATATCCGTTCCATTCTCCACGGACTCAACTTCAGCTCAATGGGCTATGACACTAAAATTTCATCATTGAGCGGCGGACAGCGTACCAGATTGGCCCTTGGTAAACTTTTGCTGACAAAGCCTGATATCTTAATACTGGACGAGCCTACCAACCACCTGGATATTGAAACATTATCATGGCTCGAACAGTACCTGCAGGGATACAACGGTGCCATTCTAATCGTATCCCATGACCGATATTTCCTTGATAAGGTCGTTTCCCAGGTTTACGAGATTTCCCGCCGCCAAATAAGAAAGTACCCAGGAAACTACAGTTCCTATCTCGATCAAAAAGCGGCTAACTTTGAAAGAGAAATGAAGCAATTCGAGAAACAGCAGGAAGAGATCGCTAAGCTGCAGGATTTTATCCAGCGAAATCTTGCCCGTGCTTCCACAACCAAAAGGGCACAAAGCCGCAGAAAGCAGCTTGCCAGAATGGACGTGATGGACAGGCCGCTGGGAGACGAGAAATCAGCTTCTTTTGGCTTTGACATTGAACGGCAATCAGGCAATGAGGTTTTAAATATTCATTCTCTTGCTATTGGCTATGAAGAGATAGTGAGCGAGAATATTTCACTGCGACTGGCAAGAGGTGACAGCATTGCACTGGTGGGGCCCAATGGAATTGGCAAATCCACCTTGCTCAAAACCATCATCAAAAAGATCTCTTCTTTTTCCGGGGAGATACAGTACGGTTCCAATGTGACAATTGGCTACTATGACCAGGAACAGGCGGAACTCACCAGCAATAAAAGAGTCCTGAACGAATTATGGGATGAATACCCGCTAAAACCGGAAAAGGAAATCCGGACAATACTTGGGAACTTTCTTTTCTCTGGTGATGATGTTCTTAAAACTGTTTCAACACTGAGCGGCGGTGAAAAGGCACGTCTTGCGCTTGCGAAGCTTATGATGCAGAAAGCCAATTTCTTAATCCTCGACGAGCCTACAAACCATTTGGATCTGGATAGCAAAGAAATTCTTGAAAATGCATTGATCGATTATCCTGGAACGATTCTCTTTGTATCTCATGACCGATATTTTATCAACAGAATCACAACAAAGGTAGTTGAACTTTCCAGTATTGGGGCAACAGAGTATCTCGGCGATTATGATTATTATGTGGAAAAAAGCAGGAACAAGAGGAACTGCTTGCACTTAATGAGCAAGATGAATCCACGGCATCACAGCCTGTTAAGCAGGACAAAAATAATTATCAGCAGGATAAAGAAGCCAAAAAGCTCGAACGCCAACGAAAAAGAAGAATGGAAGAAATTGAAGAGCAAATAGAAGGATTGGAGAAAGTAATCGATATGAATGACCAGCTTCTCTGTGATCCGAATGTTTATCAAGACCATGAAAAAGTGATGGGTATCACAAATGAAACTGATCAAGCAAAAGCTAAGCTGGAAGAATTGATGGAAGAATGGACACTTTTAGCTGATGATTAATAAAAGAAAATTCATAACTTTTAGACTGGTAGAATAGTCACTGCCAGTCTTTTCTATTATCCACAGAGATAATCACAAGAAAAACGCAGTTATATATACTCTCCACAGACTTTTCCACATTATCCACAATTTAAACTGTTTTTATCCACATTACCAACATAATATTCTGAAATAAATGATTTTATCCACAGAAAAAGCCCCCTATGCGGTCGGGGACTTTTTCCTAATTTATTTATCATTGTGGATAGTGATGTCCAAACCGGGATTGGCATTTAAATCAAGTCCGGCGAATTGTCCTTTTTCAAACAGCACACTTCCTGCTGCACCAATCATCGCTGCATTATCTGTGCATAATGTTAATGGCGGAATAATAAGCTTTATCTCCGCTTTGTCCCCAAACCTCTTTTCCAAAGAAGCTCGAAGTCCTTTATTCGCCGCAACTCCGCCTGCGAGCAGCAGCTGCTTCACCTGATATTCTTCAACAGCTCTTTCTGTTTTCGTTACTAAGACATCAATGACACTTTCCTGGAAGCTTGCAGCAAGATCTTCCGGCACAATGGTCTCACCACGCTGCTCAGCATTGTGAACAGTGTTGATAACGGCAGACTTTAAGCCGCTGAAGCTAAAATCGTATGAACCTTCTTCCAGCCATGCTCTCGGAAGCTGAATGGTCGGGTTCCCTTCATGAGCGAGTCTGTCAATGTGAGGACCGCCTGGATATGGCAGATTTAATGTCCGGGCAACTTTATCATATGCCTCTCCTGCAGCATCATCCCTTGTCTCTCCAATCACTTGGAAATGGCCATGCTCCTTCATATAGACAAGCTCTGTATGACCGCCTGAGACTACCAGGGACAGTAATGGAAATTCCATTTCTTCAACCAATCGATTGGCATAAATATGTCCAGCAATATGATGCACGCCTACAAGAGGGATACCATGAGCAAAAGCAACTGCTTTAGCGGCATTAACCCCGATCAGCAGCGCGCCTACAAGGCCAGGTCCTTCAGTCACAGCAATTGCTGAAAGATCTGAATATGTAATGCCTGCCTTATATAATGCTTCTTCCAACACTATAGTTATCTGTTCAACATGATGGCGGGAAGCGATTTCCGGAACTACTCCCCCAAAACGTTTATGGCTTTCTATTTGGGATGCAA
The DNA here is from genome assembly GCF_023516215.1 of Cytobacillus pseudoceanisediminis. Classification (NCBI taxonomy): domain Bacteria; kingdom Bacillati; phylum Bacillota; class Bacilli; order Caryophanales; family Bacillaceae; genus Cytobacillus; species Cytobacillus pseudoceanisediminis. Next base: position 3,874,757 of record NZ_CP097349.1, read on the forward strand.
CTATATTGGCTGAGATTTCACGGCCATTCTTAATGATGGCAACAGCCGTCTCATCACAGCTTGTTTCAATCCCCATGATCCATTGATCTTTATTCATTATAAATTCACCCACATTACTAAAGCATCTTCTTGATTATCAGTGTAGTAGTTCTTCCTTATGGCTCCATTTTGAAAACCAAGCTTTCGGTACAAGGCCTGAGCTGTGAAGTTAGATACCCTTACTTCCAGAGTCATCGTGATGGCCCCCATTTCAGACGCAATCTCCATTAACTTTCGCATAAGAGCTTCTCCAAGCTTTCTCCCGCGATATTCAGGGAGCAGCGCAACATTTGTGATATGAGCTTCGTCCACTACGATCCATGCTCCACAGTAGCCTATAACTTTATTTTCTTCTTCTAAAACAACATACAATGCAAACTGATTTTGTGTTAATTCGTTAAAAAAGGCTTCCCTGCTCCAGGGTGTTGCAAAGGACTTATGTTCTATTTCCAAAACATCATCAATATCCTCTTCATTCATAAAACGGAAAGTTAAGGATTTATTCATACGTTCGCTTCCTCATCACTATAGCTTTTTTTCTTGGTTTGCTTTTATCCAATTGGCTTCAGCTTCCGCAATCCTAATATAATTAGGAACAAAAGAGTGAACTTCCTCAGGCTCTCTGTCTCTGCCTAACAAGGCAAGTTCTGCCGGCCTTGGATTATGTTCTGCAGGCGAAGCGTACACCGCCAGGTCTCTAAGGGATTCTGTAAATACCTCTTTATGTAAAGGCAGATCATTCCCTATAAAAAGGACCTTCTCTTGCTGCTCAGAAAGCATTGCTGCCCAATCTTTTGCAAGAAGGAGCTGGTCTTTCATAAGAGATGCTAACTGCCCTTCCTTATATTGATACAGGCCAGTATATATTTGTCCTCTCCGTGCATCAAACAAAGGAGATATGACGCCATTAAAGTATCTGCCTGCCGAAGCCGCATAAATTTCCAGGCTGGATACCCCAACCAGCGGCTTATTTAAAGTCCAGGCCAGAGTTTTTGCAATTGTAACCCCAATTCGGACGCCTGTATAGGAGCCAGGTCCTTTCGCAACAACAATTTTATCTAACTCAGCTGGCGTAACACCACAATCTTTCATTAAGATATCAATAGCCGGCATAACACGAACAGAGTGATTCTTTTTGACATTGGTAATGTACTCGCCTATAACCTGATCACCATCCAGAAGAGCTACTCCCAAAGGGTAATTGGATGTATCTATGGCTAAAACCTTCATAACATAATCTCCTTACACAATTCCTCATATCTTTTTCCCCGGGGTTCCAGGACAAGCTTTCTTGAGTCATTATCATCAAGATATAAATAAATCGTCAATAACTCTTCGGGAAGCTGTTCTTTAACTAGATGAGCCCATTCTACAACTGTGACCCCATTGCCTTCAAAGTATTCATCAAACCCCAAATCCTCAAAAGAATCTTCAACTCTATATACATCCATATGATACAGGGGCAATCTTCCTTGGTATTCTTTAATAATCGTAAAAGTGGGGCTATTTACATTACGGGTAATATTAAGTCCTTTTGCCAGCCCCTTGGTGAATGTCGTTTTTCCTGCGCCCAAATCTCCTTCCAGAGCAAGGACATCCCCCGGCTGGAGCAGACTGCCCAGCCTTTCCGAAAACGCCATCGTATCCTCTGGCTTCTTTGAGATAAACTCAAACTGACTCATATGTTTCATCACCTTTTATGGTTTAATCTATAAAGAAAAAAACCTTAGGATAAATCCTAAGGAGAATAATCTATATGTAGTTTACCTTATTTTGCAGCAATGGGCAAAGTAAGCTATTTTCATTATTAATGGAATATAAGCTGAGGATAAAAAAGAATAAAAAAAAGACGAAACCAGGTTTCGTTTGACGTTTTTAATATTAGAAAATGGCGGTCCGGACGGGACTCGAACCCGCGACCTCCTGCGTGACAGGCAGGCATTCTAACCAACTGAACTACCGGACCAGATTGCGGGGGCAGGATTTGAACCTGCGACCTTCGGGTTATGAGCCCGACGAGCTACCGAACTGCTCCACCCCGCGATAATATTATTTGTGTGATTTTTCGTCACAATTTGTTTTTCCGCCCGGCAGCGTCCTACTCTCACAAGGGGACAGCCCCTAACTACCATCGGCGCTGAGAAGCTTAACTTCCGTGTTCGGTATGGGAACGGGTGTGACCTTCTCGCTATCGCCACCGGACTATGTAATTGAAGAAACTTCGTTCCCTCAAAACTAGATAATGCATGAAGAAGCATTTGCCGAGTATTCACCAATGACTTGTCTAGCTTCGGCTCCTAACTTCTCGGCCGTTTCGATCCGTCCCTCCAAATCCCAAAACCAGGATTTGAATGGCCGGCTCTCCAACGTCTCTCGAAGTTGAACAGTCGCCTCCGCTTTTCGTTTTGGTTAAGTCCTCGATCGATTAGTATCAGTCAGCTCCACATGTCGCCACGCTTCCACCTCTGACCTATCAACCTGATCATCTTTCAGGGATCTTACTAGCTTGACGCTATGGGAAATCTCATCTCGAGGGGGCTTCATGCTTAGATGCTTTCAGCACTTATCCCTTCCGCACATAGCTACCCAGCGATGCCTTTGGCAAGACAACTGGTACACCAGCGGTGCGTCCATCCCGGTCCTCTCGTACTAAGGACAGCTCCTCTCAAATTTCCTGCGCCCACGACGGATAGGGACCGAACTGT